>JACVCQ010000037.1 GCA_016741945.1 Chitinophagaceae bacterium | reverse complement strand
ATAACAAATGTATACCCGAAAACTAAAGCAAAAGAATTATTCCCACAACTAAAAAAATGTGTAAATGATTTTTATAAACGCAAAGCTTCGATCATTGGGCATAAAGAAAGTCATCAACTTGTTAAAACCTTAGGAGCAATAGCCGATCAACTTTAATTTTTTTATCCAAATAATTGTATATACAAATATTAAATCACAAATAAAATTACAAAACATGAATTATGTTATTACAGGTGGAGCCGGCAATATCTCAAAGCCACTAAGTCTTTCCCTTTTACAGAAAGGTCATCAGGTTACCGTTATCGGTCGTAGCAAGGCCAACCTTCAGGAACTAATAGACGCAGGTGCTAAAGCTGCAATAGGTTCTGTTGAAGATGTAGACTTTTTAATACAAAGCTTCACAGGCGCAGATGCTGTGTACGCAATGGTACCACCCAATTTCAATGTGACTGATTGGAAAGCATATATTGGTACTGTTGGAGAGGTGTATGCCAAAGCGATAAATGCTAGTGCTGTAAAGCAGGTAGTATTTCTAAGTAGTGTTGGTGCAGACCTTTCAGATGGTTGTGGTCCGGTAACGGGTTTATACCGTGCTGAACAGGCTTTGCAAAAACTAAAAGAAGTAAATATTGTGTACCTCCGTCCACCTTATTTCTACAACAACCTTTTCGCTAATATTGGACTAATCAAAAACATGGGAATCATGGGTAGTAATTTCAGTTCCCCTGCCGGAAAATTCCCCATCGTAGCACCCGTTGATATTGCTGAAGTAGCAGCAAGTTATTTACTCAATGCAAACTTTAAAGGTCATCAGGTTCATTATCTTTCAAGTGATGAGACCTCAACAGATGAAATTGCAGCAGCCATTGGCAAAGCCATTGGTAAACCGGATTTAAAATGGGTTCAATTTTCAGATGAACAAACACTCAATGGTATGCTACAAGCGGGCCTGTCTGAAGAAATAGCTAAAAATTATACAGAGATGGGAGCTGCCATACAAAGCGGTAAAATGCTGGCTCATTATTTAAACAATAGGCCCGCACAATTGGGGAAAATAAAGCTTGCCGATTTTGCAGCTCAGTTTGCAACTATTTATGCAAACAGCTAACCCATTCAGTATTTCTGTGTTCTCAGTGGCATTTATTTTTGCTACTGAGAACATAGAATCACTAAATATTCATATTCTAAAAGTGTACTGTAATATACTACTCGGATCAGGGGAATTGGCTAGGTACTTTTCTCTCTCACTGAATTTACAAGCCCCGGGATAGTCACCCTTCATACCCTCCATATCTTTGATCACCTGAAAATGAAGATGTGGTGGCCAATGTCCATTTTCATGCGGTTCTCCAAAATGAGCAATGGCTTCTCCTTTGTAAATTGCTTTTCCTTCATACATCTCATCCAGATCATGAAAGGATAGATGTCCATACAAAGTGTGTAGCACCTCTCCCTCCCATTCATGTTGCAAAATGATCACGGCTCCGTAATCACCATATGTTTCGTGAAAACCAAAACTATGCACAATACCATTCATAGGTGCAAATACAGGTGTCCCTGCATGTCCCCATATGTCTGTTCCTAAATGAAGCCGACGCGGTTCTTCCGCATCATCAAATACCCTACTCCTACTGTATACTGTTCTATGCTCATTGTATCCGCCGATAGCATAACGAGCACCCGAGTCTATTAAACATTGATCGATATAAGCTGAAAAAAGATCAATATCATTGACCATCGTTTCAGTAACTGCTTTATTGTTGGCAGTCAGATCCAATTCCAATAATTGATCTACACCTATTTCAAATGGAACAACAGGATGAAACATGAATAAAGTATTTCGACAAAGTTTCATGGAATTACTTATAAAAAAAAATCTGTAAATCTGTGGCAAAATAATAAGCCACAGATTCACAGATTACTTGTATCAGATCTATTAATTCTTTAGTTTTTTTAAAATCTCGTCAATAGCCCGATCCAATTGTGGATCACGACCATTGATACGATCTTCAAAATTCATAGGGATCTTGATATCCGGTTCTACACCGGTAATCTCTAGATCCTTTCCATCCAAACTATAACAACCCCAACTTGGTAGTCGAACAAAAGATCCATCTACTAAACCGGTTCCACTGGTGAAGATGATCCAGCGATAAGTTGGCATTCCAATGATAGTTCCCAACTTCAAAGCTTTAAAACCTTGAGCCGTCATCTCAGCATCACTCAAAGATTGCTCATTGATCAATAAGACAATAGGCTTATCGGCCGGGGCAAAGTTCGATTGTGGTGTCAACTTACCCTCACGGTATTTCCACTGCAAATAAGAACGCTGACTCAAGAATTTCAATACTTCATCATGCACATTTCCTCCTGTATTGTAACGCAGATCCAAAATCAATGCTTCTTTCTGATAAAAATCTTGTGTCATATCGATCAGAAACTTATCCAACTCTCCTGTACCCATGTCTTTCATATTGTGATAAGCAATGCGTTTCTTACTTTTTTCATCCACTCGTTTCTGATTGATATCACTCCACTCTTCCGATAAATTCGCAAACAAAGATGCTTGTGGATGAATCTTTGTAGTGACCATCTGTCCATTTCTGTTAAATGTCAGCGTGATCTCTCCATCCAATGAGGGCTTACTGAAATAATAGCTTCTATCTATAGATGGATCTACTGTTTCATCATTTACTTTCACCAATACATCACCCGGTAATACATCCACAGTGGATTTATCAGCATTACTTCTAGCCGCGATGTATTTTACTTTATAAGGATTATTGTTTTCAAAGATGATCCCCGTTTCCATCGTACGATTGGATAGTTGAACATTCTCTTCATCACCAAAAGAGTTGAATCCAAGGTGAGATGAATTTAATTCGCCCAACATATCAGCCAATAAAGTACGCAGATCGCCTCTTGTATTGACATGTGGCACGTACGCCTCATAACGTTTACGCGTAGTCAGCCAATCTATACCGTGAAATTTTTCGTCATAGAAATTTTCATTCAGGTGTGCCCATGCTTCTTTGAACATTTGTGCAAACTCACCGGACAAACTTCTTCTGAATGTATAGACAATATTGACAGGATCCACTTTGTTACCATCCATATTCAATTTATAGATCGTACCATTGATCAAGACCATGGTCTTATCTCCACCTTCCGCATAATCAACACTGAATGCATCTGCACCATTGATCTTTTCGGTTTTTGGCGCTTCAAAAGGTTCTAAAACCGTTTTCCAAAGTGCAGGTCTGCCCTCATCATGATTACTCACATAAAGAATAGTGGTCTTGTCTCCTTTTTGAATCACATTGACTAAAAACTGTGACCCAAAGTTTGGCCCCACTTGCTCCAGCCTATCCATGATACCAGTCATATCTATCTTAATAGGCGCCGGTTCTTTTTTGGAGGTATCTTTCTTTTCGGTTTTAAACAAGGCTTCATATTTATCACTGCGATATGGTGCATCGATCTTTTCCAGTGGCATGCGATAGATACGTGGGTTTTGCATTCCGATTGGATAAGATGGTTTGGTTCTTGCAGAAATAAAATAAATATGCTTGCCATCAGGGCCCCATACCGGTCCGGCTTCGGTTACACCTGTATTGGTGAGATTAATGGTTTTGTTCTCTTTGATATTATATACAAATATATCTTGTTCAAAATTTCTGATCGCTGTAAACAAAACATATTCATCATTGGGTGAAAATCCCGGATCTGAATTTTGAAAAGCCCAGATCTCATCTTTCACGATGGTTTTATTCTCCCAGGTTTTGAGATCGAGTAATCTTACTTCATCACGACCACTCAGATATACCATCTTAGTTCTGTTCTTATTCAGTACACCTGAGCGATTGTTTCTCATTTCATTGGTGATCGCCTTTACAGCTGCACTACCATCGGCAGCTACAGTAAACCAATTCAACCAACCATCTACAGTTTGATTGAAGAGCAATGTTTTATTATCACTCATCCATCTTACTTCTCTTGCACGTTCGGCATTTCCTTTATTGATCTGTTGAACAAACTTTCCATCAATATCACTTACAAAAATTTCTCCGCGTGATGTAAACGCGATCTTTTTGCCATCGGGTGATACATCCAGATTGGTGATGTTACCTCGAACATTATAATCCTTATCAACAGGCAAAACATAGTTACGAACCAGATTGATATTTAATTTCTCAGCTCTTTTAGCACTAATATCATACAGCCATAACTGATAATCCTTTTCAAATACGATCTTGTTACCATTGGCATTGACAAGTGGTGTCTTAATAGAAGTGTTGAATCTTGTCAATGCAATCTTCTTTCCACCATCTATGGTAAAGAGGTTATATTCACCATTTGCTTCATCAGAAACAAAATACACTTTCCCTGAACGATCGATCGTTGTACCAAAATCTTTTCCTTCCCAATCTGTATGTTTCTTGTACTGCTTGGTGGCTGGATTATAAGATTGAATATCCGGATTGAAAGGACCTTTATAACGTTTACGTGTTAATTGATTAGAGCTTTCCCAAGTATCATTGAAATAAATATCACCGGAAGGGTGTTCTGCAATTCCATGATCCAACAAATAAAAATGATCTCCAAATAAACGTTGTGCTGTACCACCTGTAACCGAAACTGTAAAAGCTGATTGTTGTCCCATACGATTGGAAATGAAATAGATCTTCTTACTATCCCAGCTCCAATTATTGACTTCATCGGTTGCACTATGATAGGTCAACCTTTTAATTTCTCCTCCTGCTAGAGGCATAATATACACATCCGCATTACCTAGTTGGCGGCTGCTGAATGCTACCCATCTACCATCAGGTGAAATGCGTGGGCTTGATTCATAACCTTGCATGGCAGTCAACCTTGTGGCCTGACCATCTTTTACGGAAGCCTTCCAGAGATCGCCTTCAAAAGCAAAAACTACTGTTTCGCCATCCGGACTCAAAGCAGGATTGGATAAGAAGTAGGCTTGTCCGCCTTGTGCTACTACAATGAGCGACAAACAAGTCATTAAAAATGAAAGAATAAATTTCATGGGAAAATAGTTTTGGTTAAGTAAGATAAACATAAGCTGCCCTATTTTACAAGGGGTTGGGAGGAGTGGCATAAAAAAGGGATAAGGTTCCCTAAAAAGTTATAAAAGACTTAATATATCAGTACTTCTCATACCAATCAAATTGCTCATGTACAATCTTCGACTTCTCTTTTTTGATATACTTCAAAAGCTCAGCGGCAACAGGCGCATGTTTCTTTCCCTTCAACCATATTAAACTCCAGGTCGTTTTAATGGGTAAACCAGAAATAGGGATAATCTGCAATTCCTGATTACGCAATTCATTACGAATACCGATCAGAGGCATGATTGAGTAACCCAATCCTGCTAGTACAGCCTGCTTTACCGCTTCATTGGAAGTCAACTCCATTTTCTTGGCTACTTTAATTCTTTTCCGCTGAATAAAACTTTCCATGGTTTGTCGGGTACCCGAACCCTGTTCCCTAAATATCAAGGGTAATTGATCGAAGATATCTTTTGATTGCAGGTTTTTAATTTTTTGTCCAGCCTTACCAATCAGGAAAAGTTTATTCTGTAATAGATCTACTTTTTCTACGGCTAACTTTTCTGGGAGAATAGATACCAATGCAAAGTCTACTTCATTATTCTGTAAGCTTTGCACCACGGCACTCTTATTGGTTACATCCATTTCTAGTGTTACACCTTGGTTTTCCCGCATAAAAGAAGATAGAAAATAAGGCATTACATATTTACCTGTAGATACGACCGATATTTTCACACGACCGGTCAACTGCCCTTTATAAGCATGCATTTTATGTTGAATGGCAGTAACCTGATCCATGATCTCTTCCGCCGATGCGGCAATTTCTTTTCCGAAATCAGTCACATATAAAGTCCGACCAATCATCTCAGTAAGCGGTAAATCAAACTGTTGCTGGAAATTTTTCAATTGAATAGATACGGCCGGTTGTGTTAGAAATAATTCTTCTGCAGCTTTTGAAACACTTTTGTTTTTGACCACCGATAAGAATATTTCCAATTGGTTCAAAGTATAGTTCATAAAATTTATTTATGATTTACATAATAAAGATATATAAATACTTATAACTTCTTTCATACAACTTTGCAGTCAAATTAAAACTATGGACTCGAATACACTAACAACCACACAAACCTCCCGATCACAACATCCAATTCGTAGTATTAACCTGATTGATGGCATATTCTCTACTGAAGAAGCCAAAGAAATCTTGACCAACTTGTACAATAGCAAGATTAACTTCCATAACATGAAGAACTTTAGCCATCAAGAGCGTTATGGCAGTCCGCATAGTGCTTCACTGGCGCGTATCCAGTCACTGCGTATTAGTTTACAAAAAGTATTGGAAGCAATTAGAGAAGCAGAAAAGGGCAATCAGATGATCAAGATAAACTCTGCCGTAGAGATTGGCTTTGTGGGTGAATTACAATAAGCGATCAGAGTTACCTGTATCTCTATTTTATTCATCTATCCCTTAACATATTTCATGAATTTTAATCTTTTACTGGAAAACCTCACCAACCCTGCTCTTTTATTTTTTGTACTAGGCATTGTAGCGGTCTTGTTGAAAAGTGATTTGGAAATTCCTCCCAATTCCTCCAAATTCATCTCGCTGTATTTGCTCTTTGCTATTGGGTTTAGGGGTGGACAAGAACTCTCGCACGAAGTGCTTACCAGTGAAATTCTTTGGTTGATGTTATCGGGGATAGCCATTTCACTCATCATTCCATTGTATACCTTCTTTATCCTAAAAAAGAAATTCAATGTATGGGATGCAGGTGCTATCGCCGCTGCATATGGTTCTGTTAGTGCAGTAACTTTTGTAACGGCCACTTCCTATCTGGAACAACAACAATTACATTTACACGGATATATGGTTGCCGTAATGGCTTTAATGGAATCACCGGCCATTATTGTTGGGCTTTTACTGATTTCATTTTTTTCTACCACCGAATCAAAGGAATTCTCCAAAAGATCTGTTGCCAAGCATGCAATTACCAATGGTAGTGTATTACTGATTCTAGGTAGTTTAGTCATCGGTTATCTAGCAAACAATAAACAGGCAGAAGATATCAAACCTTTTACCAATGATCTATTCAAAGGATTTCTTGCCATCTTTTTATTAGATATGGGTATTACCAGTGGAAGAAAATTAAAATCCTTGTTTGGGTTTGGTTGGTTCCCTTTTGCTTTCGCAATCTGTATTCCTTTATTCAATGGTATCGCAGTGGCGTGGTTGAGTCAATTTGTGACGGCAGATGTATCGAATCGATTTGTATTGGCCATTCTTGCAGCCAGCGCTTCCTATATCGCTGTACCTGCGGCCATGAAAATTGCAGTACCACAAGCCAACCCCGGACTCTTCCTGCCCATGACGCTAGCGGTTACTTTCCCCATCAATATTACCGTAGGAATGCCTTTGTATTACTGTGTGATCGTATAAAAAATTCTGTGTCTTTCTGTGCCTTCAGTGGCATTATTTTTTGCCACTGAAGACACGGAAGAGCACAGAAATTATATAACTACATTGATCATTTTACCTTTTACGAAGATGAGTTTCTTCAAAGGTTTTTCTTCCATCCATTTTTGGACCAATTCATTCGCGAGTACGATTTCTTTTACCTGCTCTTCAGTAGCATCTAATGCAATGGAAATATTGGTACGTGTTTTTCCATTGATACTGATGGGATACTCTTTACTTGTTTCCGTAACATACGCAGCATTGAATGCCGGGAAGCTTGCATCGAGTACAGATCCTTCATTACCCAATTGCTTCCAGAGTTCCGCTGCAATATGCGGCGCATAGGGAGTTAAGAGAATCAACAGATCTCCAAGTATTTGTTTTTTATGACACTTCAAATCACTCAACTCATTCACACAGATCATAAAGCTACTCACAGCTGTATTGAAACTATAGCGTTCCGTATCCTCATCAATTTTTTTGATGGTACGATGTAAGACTTTCAACTCTTCAGCAGTAGGTTGTTCATCTGTCCAGATCTTTCCTTTGTTCTCATCAAAAAACAAACGCCATAATTTTTTCAAGAAACGATGTACTCCTTCAATACCCTTGGTATCCCACGGTTTACTCTGGTCTACCGGACCTAAGAACATTTCGTACATGCGGAAAGTGTCGGCACCAAATTTTACGACAATAGTATCTTTATTTTCAGGATCGATTGGATCAACAGGGCTAACTGTATTTAGCTTCGATTTTGACATTTTTTCAACTTCTGGTCTTGTCAAAAACTCGAGTTTATAATCAAGTTTATTCCCTGAAAAATCATAGTATGAATGATTATGCCAATACCCGTTTTTACAAATCAAAAATGATTCCTCATAAACTGGTTGTTCATCCATCCATTTTTCAATGTTTAAAACTGATTTATCAGATCGTTGATCAATGTATTTAATATTTGCATGGCTACTGGATATCTCTTTTTCTTGAATATTTAACCTGCCTGTAGCAACGTCAAGAACACCAATATTAAAATCAAAATTAACATCTTGACTGAAGAAAAAGTGCTTTCCGTTATTTCCACCCTTATTCGGAAGTTGTAAACTAACCTCACATGTTTCTGTTGTGAAAAAGAGATTTTTCACATGATTTTCATATTTCGAAACTATTTCTCTATGTAGCCTTACTTCATTAATAAATTCTGAAACTCCCTGTATCATCCCCTGATTCAACAATTTCCTAAACGGTTCATCAAAACCAATATAACCTAAGTCATACAAGGCTTTGGTCCACATACGGCTGTACAATAAATGTCCTACCGCATGTTCTGTTCCACCGATATACAGATCTACCTGATTCCAATAATCACTCACCTTCTTATCACAAAACGCCTGGTCATTGCTGGGATCCATGTAACGTAAAAAATACCAACTACTACCTGCATAACCGGGCATGGTATTGGTTTCACGTACTGCAGGTTTGCCTTTGTAGGTTGTGTTTTTCCAATCATTCAAATTCGCTAATGGACCTTCCCCATCCGGACCCGGACCATAACTTTCTACATCAGGCAATAGCAGTGGCAATTCCTTTTCATCCAAAGGATAGGCTATTCCATCTTGCCAAACAATCGGGAAAGGTTCACCCCAATAACGCTGGCGACTGAAAGCCGCATCACGCATTTTGTAATTCACTTTGCGTTTGCCGATACCCATTTCTTCGAGTTTGGTAATAACAACTTCAATAGCATTGCGCATTAGCATACCATTCAAAAATCCGCTATTACTCAATACAGCATCTTTGGTGGCATTGGGCTCTGTGCCATTAAATGCGTTGCCAAGTATGTTTGTAATCGGAATATTGAAATGCTTAGCAAATTTGAAATCTCTTTCATCACCACAAGGAACCGCCATAATAGCTCCTGTTCCATATCCTGCGAGTACATATTCTGAAATCCATACCGGAATTTCCCTTCCATCAAAAGGATTGATGGCATAAGCACCCGTAAAACATCCTGTAATTTTTTTCTCTGCCTGACGCTCTCTATCACTCCTGCTTTTTACATAGGTGATATAGGCATCCACCGCTTCTTTCTGCTCAGCCGTTGTAATTTTTTCGATCAACTCATGCTCCGGAGCCACAACCATAAAGTCTACTCCGAAAATGGTATCGGGTCGGGTAGTGTAAACAAGAAGCCGTGAGCTGCGAGCTGCGAGCTGCGAGTCATTTTTTTGCTCGAAGCTCGTAGCTCGAAGCTCAAAGCTAATCTCCGCTCCCGAAGATTTACCGATCCAATTCGTTTGCATTTCTTTCATGGCTTCGCTGAACTCGATGGTATCAAGTCCGCTCAACAAACGATCCGCATATTCAGTGATGCGCAAATACCATTGACGCAATTTCTTTTTAACAACAGGATGTCCGCCACGCTCACTCACTCCATTCACTACTTCATCATTGGCCAGTACTGTTCCCAAAGCTTCGCACCAATTCACTTCACCGTAACCACAAAAAGCAAGACGATAATCCATCAGAATATCTTGCTGTTCTTTTTCAGAAAAAGCTTTCCATGCTTCAGCAGTGAATTGCAGCGTGGGGTTGCCCGGACAAATATGTTTCGTGTTTCCTTCTTGTTCAAAAGAGTTGATCAGTTCACTGATGGCTACAGCTTTTTGCTGGTGGCGATCGTAGAAACTATTGAAGAGTTGAAGAAAGATCCATTGGGTCCATTTGTAATAATCAGCATCACAGGTACGCACTTCACGATCCCAATCATAGCTGAATCCGATATTGTCTAACTGCTTTCTGAAATTGTCAATATTTTGAGCCGTACTTTTTGCAGGATGTACACCATGCTCCAAAGCATATTGCTCCGCAGGCAATCCAAATGCATCATAACCCATGGGATGCAGTACATTGAATCCTTTCAATCTTTTGAAACGACTTACAATATCAGAAGCGATATAACCCAAAGGGTGACCGACATGCAATCCGGCTCCACTCGGATAAGGAAACATGTCCAGCACATAATATTTGGGCTTGGCACTGTTATTATTTACCTGGTAGGCTTTGGTATCCGTCCATTCTTTCTGCCATTTCTTTTCAATATCCCTGAAATTGTATTCCATAAGTTATGCGTGTACTTATAATTTTTATGCTGTTTGATCGTTATTGAAGGGTCAGCAAAGCATGCGTAGGTCCGGAGATACGGCCACATGCAAGCGCTGCCGGCAATCCTAACATATATTTAACCCAAATACGTTGAGATTGCTCTATTTTCAATGGCAAATTGATCGTTAGAGTGGTTGCAAATGTAAGTCTTTAGGCGTCAAAACCCTACATTTGTGACCTCTTGACCTCTTCCCCTGCCCTTCTACTGTGAGGAGAAGGGGGGTAAAAATGTAAAGTATGGTAGATAGTGCAAAATCTTCTTTAAAGCGTAGTAAACCGAATTATATCTACACCATTGTGGGTGTGGCTTTGGTGTTATTGATCATGGGTATCATGGGCTGGTTTTTCCTCAATATCAATTCGGTAGGCAGTGCCTTTAAGGAAGATATTCGTATTAGCGCTTAACTAAGAACTTTAAATAAAGACCACATTGGTCAGATCCAGCAACATATTGCTGCTCGTCCGTATACCAAAACGGTGACTTATGTAGACAAGAAAAAAGCGCAGGAGATCTGGAATCGTGAAAACAATGAAGACTGGGCAAAGATCCTGGATGTAAATCCGCTTCCTGAAAGCATAGATTTTTATGCAAAGGCGGAATATGTGAACAAAGACAGTTTGAATAAAATATCTGCTGAATTATTGACTAAATATGGTGACCAGATCACGGATATTCAATATCCACAAACTTTAGTAGGTAATTTAAATGAGCGTGCTGCAAAGATTGGTTTGATATTTTTAGTAATTGCTATCATCCTCTGTATCATTGTTATTATCAGTATTGATAATACCATCCGTTTGGCGATGTTCAGTAACCGATTCCTGATCAAGACCATGCAAATGGTAGGTGCTACGCGGGGATTCATCGCTCGTCCGCTCAATATTAGAGCGGTGGTGAATGGACTGATTAGTTCAGGTATAGCAATTGTTTTATTGTTTAGCATCATCAGCTGGGCCGAAAGTCAGTTCCCACAGCTGAAAGCTATTCGTGATTGGAAATTGACTTTCATACTCTTTGGAGGTTTGATTATATTAGGCGTCGGAATCTCCGTCTATTCTACCCATCGAAGCGTATTGAAATATTTAAAAATGAAATTAGATGATCTTTATTAGTGAATTGTGAGTAGTCAGTAGTGATTAAAAA
>JACVCQ010000036.1 GCA_016741945.1 Chitinophagaceae bacterium | reverse complement strand
GTTCTATATATGGTTGACCATCTTTTTTTATCATATCAACTACATGTGCCACATAAGAGTTATGATAAAAATACGCAGACACTCCTCGACTATATTTTCGATTAGCAGGATCATTCCAACCTGATTTTTCTTTGACCAATTTCAGTACTTTGGCGTAACGATCTGCATCATAATCATTATTTTCACCCACAGGTTTTTCTTTCGCCTTTTTCAATAATTCTATCCTAAAATCAATAGGGTCTTTGCCCATTACTTCTGCAATTTCATCCAAAAAGGATTGTTCTGCAGCTGCATTAAAATTTGATCGTGGAGCTCGGAATGCACCAATGGTAATATTTGAAGGGATTTCCCATCCTTCAGCCAAATAATGTTCAATAGCACCTGCCGGAAATCTGTTCGCATGAATAGCATGCTCAGGTACACCACCTCCCTTAACATGAAAAGCGATTAAATTATTTTCAGCATCAAAACCTGCACGGTAAGTAGCAGTGTACATGGGGCGATAAATTCCATAAGTCATATCGTCCTCTCTGCTATAAACAAGTTTTATGGGGGCTTTTACTTTTTTAGAAATCAGTGCTGCTTCAACAAATGTGTGTCCGTACGCTCTCAACCCAAATCCTCCCCCCATTCGGGTAATTTTCATATCGATTTTGTCAACAGGTAGATTTAAAACTTTTGATAAAGTAGGCTCTATCCATCCTGCAGACTGATGTGGACCAACGATCAATGCTTTTTCATCTGTTACATATGCAAAGCAGTTCAGGGGTTCCATACAATTATGGGCTAAAAAGGGGGCATTATAGGTGCGTTCAATGATCTGCTTTGCATTTTTAAATGCTGTTTCCGGATCACCATCTTTCCGTAATACCTGCGCAGGTCTGTTTGCATACTCTTTCATTTTGGCAAGATGGATATCGGTGCTTTCAAGAGTGCCCGGAATCAACACTTCTCTTCGACTACCTCTTCCGCTAAAAATATCGATCGTATCTCCTTTGGGTTCCCATTGTACTTTCAATTTTTTTCGGGCATTCATGACTTCCCATGTCGTCTTTCCTACTACTACCAACAAATCATTAAATGATCTGGTATCAAAGCCCGCTTGCTCATATTTATCATCATAAAGCTTTAGTGTAAATACCTCCTTGATGCCAGGCATTTTTAATGTTTCTGTAGCGTCGTAAGATTTTAACTTTAAACCAAAAGCAGGTGGATGTTCGATCATTGCAATCAATGTTCCTTCCTGTGTGTAATCAAGTCCAAATAGTGGCTTACCTGTTACAATTTTTTTTCCTTCAACATTTTTTTGAGGATTTCTGATGATGGTAAAATCCTTTACCTGTTTTAGTTTTGTTTCCTTTGGAATAGCAATGTTTGCTGCTATGGAGGCAAATTCTCCATAACTTCCAGACTTATTGGTTGCGGTATGATAAATGATTCCTGCTTTTGTTGTTAATTCATTAACCGGTACATTCCATGTTTTTGCCGCTGCGGTCATCAACATAGTTCTTGCTGCGGCACCTGCTTCGCGGAGTGGTTTCCAATACATTCGTATAGAATTACTTCCACCACTGAATTGTGGCCCAAGTTTTACATTATCATGTGGACCGAGTTCCACCACTACTTTCTCCCATTCTACATCTAATTCTTCTGCCACGATCATTGGTAATGACGTCATTACATTTTGACCGAACTCAGGATTTGGGTTGAATATTTTTATGACATTGTCAGGTGTAATTTTAATATAACCTGTTAACTCGTACCAATCTGCAGGAATATCCGCTGTAGACACTTTATTTTCTAAATTCAATGTAGCCAACCCACTGAAGCTAATCATGAGACCACCTCCGGCAAGTAATGAAGATTTTAAAAAGGCCCTTCTATTATGAGATGTTACAGATTTTTCCATGATGAAGATTTGTGATGATTAAAAAAAGAGAAGGTTCTTGTTGTTACATTTCTGCAGCAGCTTTTTTAATGGCTTCCTTTATTCTTAGATAAGTTCCACATCTGCATATATTGCCATTCATCGAAGTCTCTATTTCTGAGTCTGTTGGATTTGGATTCTTCTTCAATAAAGCTACCGCACTCATGATCTGTCCGGTCTGGCAATAACCACATTGTGCTACATCAATATCGAGCCAGGCTTTTTGTACAGGATGATCTCCTCTTTCACTCAAACCTTCAATAGTTGTAATGCTCTTTTGTGATACAGCTGAAACTGGTAGCATGCAAGATCGTACAGCATTATTGTCGACCAATATGGTACACGCTCCACATTGAGCCACTCCACAACCATATTTTGTACCAACAAGATGTAAGTGCTCTCGCAAAACCCAAAGCACTGGTGTAGTAGCATCTATGTCTACTTGTTTTGTAATACCATTGATTTTTAGATTATACACTGGCATATTTTAAATTTTTAGATTGATCGTTATAGGAATAAGCTTAATCCACAATAAACAAGGTACAGCCATTTTTTGAATATGATCTGTGTGCATCAGCGTTATCACCTACTGTATAAAGATGCCCCTTTTTTAATAGATGCTTCTCGCCGGTAGCCAATTCAGTTTCCATTTCTCCTTCTACACAAAAAATGATATGCCCTTTGTTACACCAATGATCGGCCAGATAATCATCGGAATATTGAACAAGTCGGATTCTGATATCGTTTTTTTGTAAGATTCTCCATTCTGCGAATCCGGTCAGTCCTTGATGAATTTCCGGATCAATAGTCGAAAAATCAGTGATGGAAAATGAAAATGATGGAATATTCATAATGCTTGTATTACAAAATGGCATTGAAAAGTAGTTGATCCTTACAATCAAATTCGAAAGAATCGCCGCATTCACGGACTACACCCATAAACAACTTCAGTCACATGTCTTTGTCGTTCGTGGGTTATTTCATGTCAAATGTTTGTAAATTCGGTTAATCTGTCTAAATTAAGTATTGCTGATATAAGAATCAGACAACTTGCATACATGATAGCTATGGGAACATATCGTAAAGTGTTCATACATCTTCTTTTTTGGCTTATTTATTCTGTCGTCAATGCTTATTTGTGGTACACTTTTGATAAAGCATACATTGATCAAAGTTTTTATGGTATAACAAGGTTGCCTATTAAAGTATTAGCCGTTTATGGTAATGCTTATTTGCTTGAGCGTTTTTTCTTCCAAAAAAAATATTTCTATTATTTCTTATCTGCTAGTATCATACTTTTCTTATCAGGTCTGACTCAGACGATCATTTCAGATTTTCATGTATTTGACTTTGAGCGACTTACTATTTATTCATTACCAATTTACTCTGTTGTCATCGTATCAACAATCATTATCGTGATCCTTCAATATTTTAAGAAAGCCGGTGAAACCCATCAACTACAATTAGAACAAGTAAGGAGTGAGTTAAATTATCTTAAGACGCAAGTTCAACCTCATTTTTTGTTCAATACACTGAATAATATTTATTCATTGACACTAGAGAATTCAAAGCAAGCGGGGAAAAGTATTTTACAGCTTTCGGAATTACTTCGATATATGCTTTATGAAACATCAGCTGAGAAAATTAAATTATCCAAAGAAGTAAACTACTTACAACAATATATAAACCTCGAAAAAATAAGATTTGGGGAAAAGCTGGAATTGTCATTCAATACGCCTGAGAAAACAGAGCACTTTATGATTCCTCCATTGATCTTAATTCCATTTGTAGAGAATGCATTCAAGCATGCTGTGAGTGTGCCGGGAGAAAAAATTTGGATCACGATTGATATTGTTATTAAAGATGCAATGCTATTTTTTACAGTAGAGAATAGCACCTATAATAACTTAAAGAGTGCTAATGCTGCAAGTGGGATAGGACTAGAGAATCTGAAACGTAGACTGTCATTGTTGTATGTTGATTTTGAGATTGTACATGAGCAGCGCGATAATTATTATCATAGCTCGTTACAAATACCTTTATAAAATAGTTTTGTATGTACAATTTAAGATGTATAATAATTGATGATGAACCTCTTGCTCAAAATATAATTGAGAACTATCTTTCTAATTTTTCTTTTGTTGAACTATTAGGGAAATTTAATAATCCAATTGCTGCTTTTGAAATTATAAAAAAAGAAAAGATCGATCTTATTTTTTTAGACATAGCAATGCCTTACATATCTGGTATTGATTTTATAAAAACCCTACAGTACCCTCCTAAAATCATCATTACTACTGCCTATAAAGAATATGCATTAGAAGGTTATGATTTGAATGTTATCGATTATTTATTAAAGCCTGTCTCTCTAGAGAGATTTATTAAGGCAATGAATAAAGTAGTTCCTACAGATATTCGTTCACTAAATGTTGAGCAAAAAGAAGAGCCGGGAAATCCACAATCATTTATATATGTGAAATCCAATGGTAAGAATGTGAAAGTATTACTTGATAGCATTCTTTTTGTTGAAAGTATGAAGGATTATATCAAAATATACACCGATACATCGTTGATCATTACACAAATCAGTATTTCCAGTATTGAGAAAAGACTGCCCAACAGTTTTTTAAGGGTACATCGATCCTTCATTATATCCCTGAAGCGTATTGAAGCATTTACTAATGACGTAGTTGAAATTAAAAAGCATCAAGTTCCTATAGGTAGATATTATAAAGACCAACTGATGCATCTTTTGAAAGATAATTTATAATGGTTATGAAACAAATTGAAATTATACCCTATGATTCAACATATAAGCAGTGGGTTAAAGACCTAAATTATGAATGGTTAACTGCTTACTTTAAAGTTGAAGAAGGAGATGTTCGTTCTTTATCGGATCCTGATAAGTATATTATTGAGCCGGGTGGTTTTATTTTCTTGGCAAAAAATGAAGATGGAGTCATTGGCACCGTTTCGCTACTATTCAAAGAACCGGGTGTTTACGAGTTGGGAAAGATGGCTGTTAAAATAGCTTTCAGAGGGAAGGGGATTGGAGATCAATTATTAAGTTTCTGTATTGGATTTGCAAAATCACATCATTGGGATAAACTGGTCTTATATTCTAACACGATCTTGCAACCTGCTATTCATCTGTATAAGAAATATGGCTTTGTGGAAATTGATCTGGAGCAGGGTTTATATGAAAGAGCCAATATTAAGATGCAATTAGATCTTAATAAATTAGTCGGTAAAAATGGGTAGTCTGTCATCTTAATCAACTCTTCAGTCTAATTTAATGAGGCCTTTTTTGTTTCTGCTTTTTCTTTGCTTACATGAAGCTCTTTTTGTATTTGATACTGTGTCTGTTGGGTATTGTAACTACAAGCTGTAGTAAGACTGATGTTAAAAAAGAGAGAGAAACATTGAAAGCTTTATCTCGAATTCATAGGATTCAGGGTATTGATTATGATCATTTTCTGGAATACACTTTAGGTAATGAGATACAAAGTATAAAAGTTCAAAATTTTTCAGGCGAAGAAATACTGCGTCGGGTTTTTACTTACGATTCCGGAAAATTGATATCTCTTAGTTATATGAATCGAAGAGTTGAGTACACACATTTACCTGATCAGAATTGTATTATGGATGTAAAGGATTTGAGTGGAAGAATGATCGAAAGACATTACGTTTCTTTCTCCAATAATAAAGTGATAACTGACAATAAATTGGTTTTGATCAATAACCAATGGGTGTCTTCTAGTAAAACGGAATACTTATATGATAGTACGGGAAATCTTATAGAGAAGCAAATTTACAATCGCAAAGGGAATCAATGGGAACTCTATTATTCTATCCAATACCAAGCATATGATAATTTTATTAATACTAGTTGGTATCTACAGCTAAAAGAGCTAATTGCTTTTCCTTACCAGGAAAAGGTCGTAATGGGTAATCCCGGTAAGATACTTTATGTTACTAATGAAGGGAAGGTATTGCAAGAATTTCGGTATGATTATGAATATGACTCATTGAAACGAATGAGTAAAGAAATTGAAACCCATTATATGTTTGACCGGGTAGTAAATTCCGATACATCAATTTTTCACTATTATTAATATGATCTCACACAATAACTATATTTTATGTTGGCTGGCTACAGTAAATGATGATCTGTTGCCAAACGTTTCGCCCAAGGAAATGTTTCTGTATGATGGTATTACCAACTTCTACATAGCGAATATTGCATCCCCCAATTCAGAAAGAAATATTCAACTGAACAGTAAAGTTTGTGTTTGTATCCTAGATATTTTCAGACAAGTTGGTTTGCAAATGAAAGGTGTGGCTACTGTTTTTAAACCAGATTCTATAGTCTATCAAAAGAAAGTGATAGACTTCCATCACAAATTCGGGAAGCGATTTTATATTAAAAGTATTATACACATAGATATAGATAGCACAAAAGAGATAGTAGCACCAAGTTATCAATTCTGCCCTCAAACTACTTCTTATGATATGATTGAAGATGCTTTGAAGTCTTACCGCATAAAAGATCTTATAGCGGCATATAATATTTAAGAAATTAATTTTTCATGTTTGGTTGTATTTTACGTAAGCAGTACGTAAAAAAGAAGCGAAGTTTCATCTTCGCTTCTACTTTTTAATATTATGAAAGAAACATTGATACATCTCTTCCATCGGGACCTCTTAAGATTAAAGACTGAAATACAAGCCTACAAAAATCAAGAGGCCATATGGTTGGTGACAGAAGAAGTGAAGAATTCATCGGGCAATTTGGTGTTGCATCTTATTGGGAACCTCAATACTTATATTGGCTCTATATTGGGTCATACAGGGTATGTAAGAGATCGGGATAAAGAATTCACAGAAAAGGATATAACATCAGATGCTTTGATGGCTCAAATCGATGATACAGATCACATGATCCACAAAGTTCTTTCAGCAATGACTGAAAAGGAATTTCAGCTAAAATATTCCGTTAAAGTATTTGACGAACAGGATATGACTGTTGAGTTCTTCATTATTCATCTTTTTGGTCACCTGAATTATCACTTAGGTCAAATTAGTTATCATCGAAGACTGTTCGATTTATAAGTATTTACTTGTACAAAGCTGCATTTTACTTGTATTCAGTATTAAATTTATACGAAAGCATAAAACTATCAGAAAGGGTTATTTATTGCTCAATATTGGTTCTCGGCGGCTGAATAATATTGGCAGTAGCATTAAGTTGAAATCGTTTTATGGGGTGTAAGTACAGGAATGTTCTGTTAAGTTCAATTTAATTAATTTATTTTCAATTAGTTAGGAATAACTTTTAATAGAATCAATAGATCTATTTTTAATCCTGCTAAGAATATAAAGACCCTGCTTATGAAGGTTCTTTTTTCCTCATAACACCGATATCTCCAGCCGATATAAAGAACGTAACTGATATTTTGGTGCCTATAAAATCGTCGACATTCAACTTCGCGACCTGTGCCAACAGTATCATAGTATCCCGCTATTTTTCTACCCGATACTTGCCAGCAAAGCTTTCGGATACATACGCTTCAAAGAATTTTGCCTGATTCTATCCTAAATGCCTATAGTGATAAATGCTGCAGCCGGCCTATTTCTTTTTAATAAACATCATCCCATTGGTCATTTAGCAGGTCAAAATGGTCATTCGGTAAAGAGTAGTAAAGTCGTTTTCTGGCAACTATTCATTTTTGCCCTGTAAAACAAAATTTTTATCTAAAAAACAACTAAGCAATGAAAAAAGGAATCTTATTCGTATTTCTAGTGATGGCAGCCATGGCTGTTCATGCACAAAGTAAAAGTAAAATTAAAGGACTTGGGGACGGAATGGTTTCAGTAACAAATGTGGATGGCAAAATGGCTTTAAATATTGGTGGATATGGTGGTATCCTGATTAACAATAAGTGGACATTCGGTGCTTCCGGTAATAATTTTTTCTTCAGTAAAAGTATCGGTTCTGAAAATAGAAAGTTTCAGTTTGCCTATTACGGGCTGTATAATGAATATCGTTTCGGACAACTCCGAAATGTACATCTTTCTGCGGCGGTGACAACAGGTATAGGAGCACTTCATACAAAATCAGCAGCTGTAAAGCCTGAATATAAGCTTGATGGCAAATGGACACCAGTTGTACAACCTAAATTAATCCTGAATGTTCCTGTCACTTCTTTTATGCAAGTACAGGTTCACGGATCATATTTATTGACGGGGAAGACTAATAATTCAGGATTTACCAAACAAAGAATGAATGGTGTTGATGGTGGTATTAGTCTTGTGTTTGGTGGATTATAAATCAATAAAAGAAAAATCAATGAAACAAATAGTATTATTAGCTCTGCCAATTATCACACTCATTTCTTGTAAAAAATCTGAGATCCCAAATACTACTATTAAAAAAAGTATTGTTCAGATCAATCAGAAAGCAACTGAAGTATCATATGCCGAAGGTGAGTTAGGTACAATCGTCTATGTAAGTGGATATAATTCCGAAATAGATAATTGGAAGTATATGTACAATATGCAAGATGGCAGATATGGTTTTTTTACTTATAACAGACCGGGAGTAGGCAATTCTGCAAATGTAATCGGTAGCAGAAATGCCATGGTGATAACGAAAGAGTTAAAAGAGGTTTTAGAAGCAGTTCATGCAAAGCCTCCATACATACTTGTAGGACATTCAATGGGTGGTATTTATGCACGTCTTTTTTATCATCAGTATCCTTCTTTGGTTAAGGGAATTGTATTGGTTGATGCAACTCATGAGCGGCAGTTGGACTCTTTAATGACAATGATTCCTACTGATAAACGTAATGAGTTTTCAATCATCCTCGAAGAACAACTTAAGCAAGCATTATCAGTAATGCCAGAGGGATCAGTAAAAGAAGAATTCAGAGCAAATTTTAAAGATAATTATGCGATCATAAAGAATTATCCTCGTATCACAACATTGCCAATAGCCGTTTTGACAAGCATTAAACCAAGTGCTGAGGAGCCGGCACCTATAAAAGCTATAGTAGAGGCATTGCATCAAGAATGGGCAGTGGCAGCAGGATCAAAAGGTTGGTTTAGTGCTACATCCAAAAGTGGACATTATATTCAGTTAGATGAACCAAAATTAGTAAGGTCGGGTATTGAATGGGTCCTAAATCAGTAAATTACATCTATAAGGCAACCGGATAATCCCGGTTGTCCTTTTAGTATATGAAAAAAGAAATCAATAAAATTGTCTTGTCGATTATCTTGGGAGCCCTGATCAGTCTTGTTCAGGATATTGTTATACATGGATTACCACTCCATTTCCATGAAAATATCCTTGGTGAAATATTATTTTCAGCCTGTTATGTATATTGTTTCTTTTGGATGACTCGTTTTTTAATGCGAGGCTTTTTTGCAAAAACCATTCGAGGTGAAAATGGAAAAACAGAAGTTCTGTTCAATTTTATTAAAGCAGAATTAATTGGCCTAGTAATGCTTTTTCTAATTGGGATCTTACTCACTGTTATAATAAAAGGCACTTTTGATATTAAGCTTAAAGAACTTTCTGAATTCCGATTTATAATGGTGTATTATTTTTTTATCAATGCCATTTTATTTAGTGTAGAAGTGGGACTTAGGGTTTATCGATTGTATAGTCATGAAAAAGATGCAAAACATCAGGCAGAACAGTCTTTTATGCAAGCACAGTTACAAATGTTACGTCAACAACTTAATCCTCATTTTTTATTCAATAATCTGAACATTATAGCTGCAACCATTAATGCCAATCCTAAACTGGCACATGATTTTACAAAAAGTATGGCAGATTTTTATCGGAAAGTTTTAGAAACAGAACGATCAGGGTGGATAACTCTAAAGGAGGAATTGAAGACTGTAAGATCTTATCTGTACATGCTTAGTGTAAGATTTGAAGATAAAATTAATTATGAGATTTCAATCCCGGAAGATATACAGATGAACTATTTAGTTCCTGATTTTATTTTACAACCTATAATTGAGAATATTATCAAACATAATCATTGTAGTAAACAGGAGCCTCTACGGATTTTTATTGGTCTTAATGATACTATGCGATTGGTCATTTCAAATAATCATAATCCTAAAAATGTAGAAGCTGAAAGTCTTGGTATAGGATGGTTTAATATTCAAAGTAGGTATAAATATCTTGGCGCAGAAACTCCTGTAAAGTATATACTTGGTAAAACATTTTTTGTTGAAATTTCTATGATTAAACAATCTTAAAAATTATGCATTATAAAATTGTAATTGTTGAAGACGAAAAATATGCAGCACAATATCTTAAAGATAGAATCGCAGTCATAGCACCTGATATGGAAGTTATTGGAATATTAGATAGCGTTGAATCAGTTAAGCAACAATTACCCTTATTGGATGCTGACCTTGTTTTGGCAGATATTCATCTGGATGATGGTATTTCTTTTTCTGCATTTGAATTTTTACAATGGAAAAAGCCGGTAATTTTTATTACAGCATACGATGCTTATGCAATCAAGGCTTTTAAAACAAATGGGATTGATTATTTATTAAAACCTTGTGATGAGGATGAGTTATCCATCGCATTAGATAAATTTCGGAATAGCTTCAGTCATCAGAGTGTAGAGTTGCTATATGAGAAGATTAAAATGTTATCATCAGAAAAGAATAATTATAAAGAAAGGTTTGCGGTAACTTTGGGATCTAGATTGTTATCAATACCCGTTGGGGAAGTAGCTTACTTTTACTCAGCAAATAAGGTTGTTTTTATTGTAAAATCTGATGGACAAAAATTGCCATATGCTGGAAGTCTGGATCAGCTTTCAACATCTGTAGACCCGAAACTTTTTTTTCGCGTCAATAGGAATTTTTTAATTACACATGCAGCTATCGATAGAATTGAAATTCATGCTGGACGGAATGTTGTCGTACATATAAAGCCGGGCAGTGGAGGAGATTCTTTAGTACAAGTAAGCAAAGACAGAATTGTTGAATTTAAGTGCTGGCTAGATTATTGACTTCTAAATGGAAAATGTTCACCCTTACTATGAAAAGTAATATATGGATGTGAAAAACAGAATCAGCTACATGGACAATATAAAAGTATTTCTCACTTTTTTGGTGGTTTGTCATCATGCAGCTCAGGCATATGGACCTACCGGTGGTATGTGGCCTGTTCAGGATAAATTGAATGCTGATTATTTACGTTACTTCTTTTTTGTCAACGCTTCTTTTATGATGGGACTTTATTTTTTCATCTCTGGCTACTTCATGACCTATAGCTTACAGAAAAAGACAATATCTAATTTCATAATTGATCGATTAAAAAAACTTGGCATTCCACTTGTATTTTTCACATGTATTGTTTTTTTACCTTTCAATTATATTCTATCAAATAATCATGAATCAATCTTTCAATTCTTATATAATACTTATTTTTTCGAGCCTCCAAAAGCAGTAGGTCATTTATGGTTTGTAGCTTCTTTGCTCGCATATAGTTTTCTTTTTCTTATTATTAAAAATCCAATAAAAAGATTTATACAACTGAAATCGTTCGATATAACTTACAAACATATTTTTGTGTACATCATACTTTTATCTATTAGCTCAGGTTTAATAAGGTTGTTCTATCCGATAGATGTTTGGAAAACATGGCTTATCCCTGTTGAAGTAGCACATATACCCCAATATTTAAGTTTATTTCTTATCGGTATATTTTTTCATAAAACTGATTCTTTACGGTACCTTGATATACGAATCGGTACTTTTTTCATTTTATTATCCATATCAGCTTTTATTCTTCATTTTTTCCTTCCTGAGTCTATTGCACAACAATGGCTTGTTCAAAGTTCCCTAGAGTCGATATTATGTGTTGGTTTGTCTATTGGACTGATTAGTTTCTTTAAAAGCATATTGAGTACACAGTCCAACTTTATGTGTTCTTTATCTGCAAATGCTTATGGTATATACTTAGTAC
>JACVCQ010000035.1 GCA_016741945.1 Chitinophagaceae bacterium | reverse complement strand
ACCCTTACAGCCCGCTACATTTGGATCGGGTTTTTTTCTAAATCAATGGATCAAAAGCAATTACACATAAGTATTTGCTTTTGATGTATTTTTCCTACAGGCTATAACAATTTTATTTAATTGTTATATTTATGCAACGTTTTAATCATTTGCGCTGCCTTCATTTTTAAGCGCATTAAAGAAAGCTTATGAGAAAATTGTTTTTACTGCTTGTCGGCGGTATACTATTCCTTGTATCTGCTGCTCAGGATACTGCTGCTATTTACCTGAAACTTCAGGAAATAGCTGTCATTGATCAGAAAGTCATGATGCCTATGCGCGATGGCATCCGATTGGCGACCGATATTTATCGCCCGAAAGGCAACCAAAAAGTTCCCATTGTTTTCTCTAAAACGCCTTACCAGTTCAATACTTGGGTAGACGGTAGAATGACTACCCGCACTTTAGAAGAGGCGTATAATGCGGTTTCACGCGGGTATGCATATGTAGTGCAAAATGAAAGAGGTCGTTATTTCTCGGAAGGGGAATGGGATATACTGGGCGCTCCTATCACCGATGGGTATGATGCTTTTACTTGGATGGCCGCCCAACCCTGGAGCAATGGTAAAATTGGTGTAATTGGTTGTTCTTCTACCGCTGAATGGCAAATGGCAGTGGCTTCACAAAACCATCCCGCATTGGCTGCCATGGTAGCACAAGGTTATGGTGCAGGCGTTGGTCGTGTAGGAAAGTTTATGGAACAAGGGAACTGGTATCGTGGTGGGGCCGGACAAATGTTGTTCACTGCATGGTTATATGGTACACAGAATGACAAATTCAAGCCTACTTTCCCCAAAACAGTACAACAAAAAGATCTGCAGCGTTTACAACGTTTTTATGATATGTCAACGGAAATGCCTCGTGTTGACTGGTCTGTAGGTTTACGTCATCTTCCGATTCAGGATATCATTAAAAATGTAAAAGGACAGGAGGGTGTGTATGAAGACATGATTCGTCGCAAACCCAATGATCCTAAGTGGTTCAAGGGTGGACTGTATCATGATAACATGTCTTTGAATACACCGGCATACTGGTTTGTTTCTTGGTATGATGTGTCTTCTGCTCCAAATATTGCCCTCTTCAATCATGTTCGTAACAGTGCAAAAGACAAAGCCATTGCCGATAATCAGTACCTCGTGATTGCGCCGGTATTACATTGTTCCTACAAAAGAGCTACCGAGAATACCATTGTAGGCGAGAGAAGTGTGGGTGATGCTCGATTGAATTATGATGAACTCACTTGGGGATGGTTTGATATGTTATTGAAGGGAGAACAAAATGATTTCAAACAAAAAAATCCACGCGTACGCTACTATACCATGGGTAGCAATAAATGGCAACAGTCTGAAACCTTCCCACCGGCCGGAGCAGAGATGCAATCTTTTTATTTAAGCAGTGCCGGTAAAGCCAATACCCGCAATGGAGATGGACAATTGATAGCTGCTCCACCCAAGGAAAACAAGCCTGATGCTTTTCAATATGATCCGATGAATCCTGTACCTTCTTATGGCGGTAATGTATGCTGTACCGGCAACGCAGTGCAGGGCGGTTCTTTTGATCAGTCTACCATGGAATTGAGAGAAGATATTCTGGTATATACTTCTGATATTTTAAAAGATGGTGTAGAAGTAACCGGTTTTATTGAGTCTACACTCTATGTCTCTTCTTCCGGTCCGGATACGGATATCACTTTAAAATTGATTGATGTGCATCCGGATGGTAAAGCGTATAATCTGGATGAAACCATTCAGCGTTTGCGGTACAGAGAAGGATATGATAAAGAAGTATTCATGGAAAAAGGAAAAGTGTATAAGGTAGATCTCACACCGATGGTAACGAGTAACTACTTCGCACCGGGGCATCGCATTCGCATCGAAGTATCGAGCAGTAATTTTCCGCGCTTCGACAGAAACATGAATACGGGAGGAAATAATTATGATGAAGCAACGGGTATTAAAGTAGAGAATAAAATTCACCATTCTACCCAGTACCCATCAGTGATTAAATTACCGATGGTGAAAAAATAGTCTCTAAATCCAAGTTTGATAGAACCATTTCAAAACCCAATTATTCACAAACAAAATGCTGAGTATGCAGAAACGTTATCTACTGAAAACGCTGTTTCTGTTGTTCTTCTTTATGAAGATGATAGATGCAGGCGCTCAGGGCTTCACCGCCTCGGGCACAGTTAAAGAAAGCGTAACAGGGAATCCACTTGCAGGAGTATCTGTTACCATCAAAGGCACCAAACAGGTGACCACTACCGACGCAAGCGGTAATTTTTCCATTAAACCTTCCGGCAGAACGGCCGTACTGGTACTGAATTATGTTGGTTACAAATCAACAGAAATAAGTGTATCAGCCGATAGACCTACCGTGAACATTATGATGGATGAAGAGATCAATCCATTGAAAGAAGTGGTAATTACCGGTCTGGCTTCTTCGATCAAACGTTCTAACCTTGCCAATGCGGTAACTACGGTTTCGGCGCGTGATCTTACAGGAACCACACAAATTCAAACCACAGATGGTGCACTGTATGGTAAAGTACCGGGTGCTACCATTCGTATGAACTCCGGTGCTCCGGGTGGTGGTATCAACATTCAGTTGCGTGGTTTATCTAGTCTTACACAAGCTTCAGCACCACTGATTGTATTAGATGGTGTGTACATCAGCAATGACTTTCAGCGTACAGGTCGTGCATCCGTAACAGGGGCCGGTGCTGCAAATCAGGATGATGGTGCCAACCGTTTGGCAGATATCAACCCGGCTGATATTGAAAGCATTGAAGTATTAAAAGGCCCATCAGCAGCTGCGATGTATGGTACCCGTGCAAATGCCGGTGTATTGGTCATCAATACCCGAAAAGGTGCTGCAGGAAAAACCACCATCAGCTTCGCACAAGATATCGGTTTCGCAACACCCTTGAAATTGATGGGTGTTGACAACTGGAGTGAAGCAAAGATCAACTCTTTCTTTCCGGTTGCCAGAAGACCCATTGAATTAACACGTTACCAGAATGCAGTAGCATCAGGAACTTTCGTTGACTATGAAGATTATTTCTATGGCAATACAGCTACCTTACTGAATAGTCGTTTGAGTCTTCGTGGTGGTGACGAGAAAACCAAATTCTTCATTTCAGGATCATTGACAGATGAAGGTGGTACGGTGAGAAGAACAGGGTTTGAGCGTCAGTCTATTCGTGCCAATATTGATCATAAACTCACGAAAGACATCACTTTGACGGTGAACTCTAATTATAGCCGCAGTAATACCGATCGTGGTTTTACCGGTAACCAGAACAACTCAGGCGCCAGTATTGGTTACAATATTGCATACGTACCTAACTATTTTGACCTGAGACCTGTAGGTGGTGTATATCCAACAAACCCATATTTCGCAGAGAATCCGGTTCATGTAACTGATAAAGGGGTCAATAACTCTTTGGTAAATCGCTTTATTCAATCATTCGGATTGGATGTAAATCTGTTGCGTACTGAAAAATCACAATTGAAATTCAAACTGAATGGCGGATTAGACTTCTTCCAAAATTCTACTAAAGTATACCTGCCAGATGATTTGCAGTTCCAACGTGGACAAGCAAACCCGGGTGATGTATTGGTGGGTAAACAACAAACCATGAATACCAATTTCCAGGCGGCGATGGTGTATAACTGGGAAGTAAAAAAAGTGAGTATGACCACACAAGCCGGTATGGTTCGTTTAGACTTTAAGAATGATGGACTCTTCAACCGTGGTCGTGGTTTGGCTCCGGGACAATCTAACATCAAACAAGCCACTGTTCAGGAAGTAGAAGCACAGTTTGAGAATTCTCAAAGAGATGTGGGTATTTTCTTACAACAGGAAGCAAATTTTGAAGATAAGATTATTGGTACAGTTGGTATCCGTTGGGATAAATCCAATACCAATGGTGACCCCAATAAATACTATGCATTCCCGAAAGCATCATTAGCGGTGAACCTGACCAATTTTGATTTCTGGAAATCACGCACTATCACACAGTTGAAACCACGTGTGGCTTATGGTCAAACTGCAGGTCCTGTACCATTTGGTGCAACCTTTACTTCGCTGGGTGGTGTGAACATCGGAGGGTTATTGGGTTCAACTGTTGCGGTGAATGTAGGTAACGTAAATATCAGACCTGAAAGAGCGGAAGAAATTGAATTTGGTTTGGATGCGGGCTTCTTCAACAATAGAATTTTGTTTGAGGGAACTTATTATATTAAGACTACCAAAGACAACTTACAACCTTTGAACCTTTCTCCTTCAACCGGTGTGGCTCAAACACTGAGTAATGAAGCAGAAATGAGAAACAAGGGTATTGAATTGGCCTTATCAGGTACCGTGATTCAAAAAGAAAAAATCAAATGGTCAACCCGTTTGATGTGGTGGAAGAATGATGTAGTATTAACAAGATTGGGTATCCCATCTTATACTGCCGGTGCATTCGGAACGGGTTTAGGTACTTTTCTTTATCAGCAGGGCGTAGCTCCAACTACCATTGTTGGTACGCCTGCCATTTCTCCCGGCGTATTCACTGTTTGGGGAAATGCACAACCCGACTGGACTTCTTCATGGTCTAACAACATTACTTTCCTGAAGAATTTTGATCTGAACTTCTTGATGGAATACCGTAGTGGTGGTGATAACATTAACCTGACTTCCTTCCTGACAGATGGTGGTGGAACGACCAAAGGTTGGTTTGATGATGATAATAAAGATGGTATCCCTAACGGACGTCAGCGTCCACCTGCACCGTATAACAATGCCGGTCGTTGGGTACAGGATGCAACATTCCTGAAAGTACGTGAGATTGGTTTGTATTACACAGTTCCAAAAGACTTCCTGAGCCGCTCATTCGGAAGAGTGATTCAGCGTGCAAGGGTTGGTTTATCAGGAAACAATGTCTTCCTGGCAACAAAATATGTTGGTTATGATCCTGAAACATCCACATTTGGTGCACAAGCGGTTGCCAATAACGTAGATGTGGCTCCATATCCAACAGCCAGAAGATTATTCTTTCACTTACAAATTGACTTTTAAATCACAAACACATGAAAAAGCTTCAAATACTATTAATAGCGGGTGCTGCAGCATTTCACTTTGCGTGCAACCCACTCGAGGTTAAAAAGCTGGATGACCCCAATAACCCAAGTGAGGCGAGTGTGTTGAACAACGCTTCTCGTCGACAGATACAATTTTTGGTAACCGGTTTGGAACAAAGACATAGAGGATACGTAACCAATGTTTCTCAGGCATGGAATACTTTCGGAAGAGAGATTTGGTATCTTAATGCATCCGACCCTCGTTTTCAAACAGACTGGTTAGGTCAGGCAGGTCGCGTACCTGATGCTGCTTATTTTGGATTCGGTGCTACCGGTGGGGGCTCTTATGCTACACCTTATCAATGTATCAAGCAAGGTTATACATTGATTGATGCAGCGAATAATACAGGTACATTAACAGCTCAGGAAAAGAGTGCAGTTGCGGGTTTTGCAAAAACCATCATGGCGTATCAGTTCATGATTCCTGCGAATTGGCAGTATGAAAACGGTATCCGTACTGATGTAAAAGATCCTTTAAAACCGGGAGGCTTTAGATCTTATACCGCGGCTATGGGATTTGTTGATTCCTTGCTCACTGCAGGATATAATGATCTTAATAATGGCGGTACTACTTTCCCATTCACGTTAACTGCAGGATTTAATGGTTTCAATACTATTGATGGCCTAAAGAGAATGAATAGGGCAATAGCTGCACGTTGTGCGGTGTATCGTAAAGACTGGCAAGGTGCATTAACCGCATTGAACCTTTCTTTTATGAACCTGACAGGTGCATTGGGTGCTGGTCCTGCACATACATTTGGTGCACCACCAGATGCTTTCAATCCATTGTTCTATGTATTGGATGCAAATATCAACACTATCATAGTCGTACATCCATCAGTATTAGCAGACGCTACTCCGGGTGATGCACGTGTAGCGGCAAAATTCCATCAGCGTGCTACACCGGTAACTGTAACGACAGATGCTATGCCATTGGTAGGTACACACCAAGATAAAAGATGGGCGAGCAATACCTCTCCGATTCCTTTTATCAAAAATGAAGAGCTGATTCTTATCAAAGCAGAAGCACATGCACAACTGAATCAAACTACGGATGCAGTAGCAGCGATCAATATCATTCGTAATGCTGCAAGTATCGGTAACTATGGTGGTGCAACTACACAAGCAGCATTGATCAATGAAATTCTCTACCAGCGTCGTTATTCTCTGTGGGCTGAACCTTGGGGTCACCGTTGGATCGATGCACGCAGATATGACAGACTGAATACCATCCCTACATCATTTGATCAGGGAACGATCTTCAGACAATTCCCTCGCCCGCAATCAGAAATCAACTGGGATCTGTATGCAGGTGGATAGGGTCATTAATGGTTCATGGCTTGTAGCTTATAGTTCATAGACCATGTTCCTTGGCAAACAATTAAAAAGAAAGAGGCTGTATCAAAATCTGATACAGCCTCTTTCTTTTCGGGCAATCGATCGATAATAAAAAAGCGGATAGGAATATCCGCTCGCTTACTTTAAAAACTGATAAATAATAATTATCAATGCGAAGCTAAGCGTAGTCAAGAAAATAAGTATCTCTTAGTTACCAAAAACAAATATTGTTTGTCTGAAGTAATGATTATGACTACTGATGTAAAAAACAATCCTTTGTATCTATTGCTTTAACTTTTGTGTCTACTATTTGTCATTCATTTTTTTTCAGGAATTGAATTAGGGGGTTTCAGTTGTTAAAAATTGCCTTTGGGTTTTTTGCATATCAGTTGAATACGTGGTTTCAACAAGTTTTGTTGTCTATAACCTCTTATCAAACTGAACATTATGCAAAAAATTGTACTGCTATGTTGCTCCTTTCTATTGGGGTTAACAGTGATAGCACAAACCAGAACCATTACCGGAAGAGTAGTGGATCGTGACAATAATAAAGTTTCAAATGCAAGTATTGTAGTGAAAGGAACCAATACCGGAACATCTGCCAATGATGATGGTATTTTCTCATTAGTTATTCCAGCCAATAGTAAAACACTGATTATTTCGGCTATTGGCTATAATAATCGTGAGCTGACCCTCACTGAAATCAGTAACTATACCATACAGATGGATGCCGCAGATAAAAGTCTGGATGAAGTGGTAGTTGTTGGTTACCAAAGTGTCAAGAAACGTGATCTCAATGGAAGTATATCTGTAATCGATAATCGAGAGATTGCACAGAAGCCTATTTCCAACTTTACACAACTTTTACAAGGGAAAACTGCCGGATTGCAAGTTGTTGGACAAAGTGGTCAACCGGGTCAGGCAGGATATCTGCGTTTACGAGGTACAGGATCAATCAATGCTTCTTCTGAGCCATTGATCATGGTAGATGGTATCGCTATTACTTCAACTGCATTTGCATTGATCAATCCAAATGATATTGAAAACTTAACGGTATTAAAAGATGCTTCGGCTGCGGCTATTTATGGAGCAAGAGCAGGTAATGGTGTGATTGTAGTTACCACCAAAAGAGGTAAATCGGGAAAACCGGAGTTAAGGTATTCGTTTCAACATGGCTTTGTAGGATTGCAGCCTCTGAACAATATTCGACTAATGAACTCCAGAGAAAAATTGCAATATGAGTTTGATGCTGGTTTTACCAATGCAATTGCTGATTCTATGATTCGCAATCGTATTACAGCAGGTGTATTTCCTGCTGGCTCAACTTTGTTTACTATTTCTCAAACACAGCGTGAGCAATTATGGAATCTGATGGAAAGTAGAGGTGCCGGTGATTGGGGGCAATACTATTTACAAGATGCATCTACTGATCAACATGAAGTATCACTTTCAGGATCTTCTGAAAAGATCCGATATTTCTTATCATTGAATAAGTTCAATGAAGTTGGGTTATTATATAAATCGCGCCGTGATAGAACTGGTGGTCGTTTCAATATTGAATACCAAACGTATGACTGGTTGAAAATTGGTGTTAACCTAGGTGTAACACATGCTAATGAATATCAGAACCGTGAATTGAATAACGTACAGAGTCCGTGGAGAGCTTATTTCACCACCAATCCGTATGAGCCCTTGTATATGCCAGATGGCAGCTATAACCTTACACTGCAAGGTTTCTCTGCTCTAGAAGGTCAGGATAAAAACACCTTCTTCATAGATCGTATCGGTTCATTTGCCACACTGTTTGCAGAAGCGAAGCCTATAAATGGTCTTACATTGAAGACACAGTTGGCTATGAACTATAACACACAAAAATTTGAGTCGTATCTGCAACCAGGTTCTAACCTAGCCGCTATTCTCGGTTTTAGCCAGAAAGAAGATGGCGGTAACTCAGACTTTCAATATGTATCTACCAATACAGCGAACTATATTAAATCACTGAAAGGTGGACATAATATTGATCTGTTAGTAGGACAGGAATTTACAAAGCGTAATTTCTATTCATTCCGCCTTGCGGGTAATGGTATGCCTACACCTACTGTGAATACGATTGAAAATGCTTCACAGGTTCAGATTGCCACTACATCTAGATCACAATTTTCTATTCTGTCATATTTTGCTTCCGCAGGTTATGACTGGAATAAAAAATATGGTTTGAAATTAAGTGCGCGTAGTGATGGCTCATCTCGATTTGGTGCGAATAATCGCTTTGCAAATTTTTGGTCTGCAAGTGCTTGGTGGAATATCCGTAAAGAAGCATTTATGGATAAACTCACAGATGTATTCAGTGATTTACGTTTGAGAGGTTCTGTGGGTACAGCGGGTAATGTACCCAATGAATTCTATGGTTCTCTGGGTACCTATGCTTTAAACGCTAACTATAACAGATTACCTGCTGCAGTTCCTGCACAGCTGGGTAACCCCAATCTAACTTGGGAGAAAAACTTCAATTATGATTTCGGTCTGGAGTTCGGTTTATTCAACAACCGTATCACAGGTACATTCGATTATTATAACAGAAAAACAAACGACCTGCTTTTCCCTAGAAACGTAAGTATTGCTACTGGTTTTACAAGTATTCTTAGCAATGTCGGATCTGTTTCTAACAAAGGTTTTGAAATAAGTCTGGCAGGTGATGTAATCCGCAAAAAAGACCTAGTGTGGAATATCTCAGTTAATTATTCTCAGAATGATAATGAGTTGACAGATTTGATTGCACCAGATTTACCATCTACCACTAACACCCGTTTGGTAAAAGGAGAAGAGTTGAATACTTACTTCTTGGTAAGATGGGCAGGTATTAATCCAGCCAATGGAAAGAACCAGTATTACAGACCTGATGGTTCTATTACAGAAACTTATTCTTTAGGTGATCAGGTGCTTTTGAAAGGTAAATCACCGCTAGCCAAATTCTTTGGTAGCATCAATACGAATTTGAACTACAAAAACTTTGATTTGAGTTTGCAGTTCTACTTCAACGGAGGTAACTACATCTACAACCAAGTGTATAGAAACGGACTTGGTGATGGTGGTAGCGCTTCAAGTCTACAGATCAACCAGTTTACTGATGCTTTGAATTATTGGAGAAAACCAGGTGATGTTGCATTGAACCCATCGCTGACAGATCCTACCCAAAAAGTAAACCTTGCCAGTGATAAGTTTCTTCAGAAAGGTGATTATATCAGTCTGAGAGATATGGTAATTGGTTATACCCTTCCTTCAGAAATCGCTCGCAAACTAAGATTGAGTGGTTTCCGCTTCTTTGTACAGGGTACAAATCTGTGGTTGTCTACTAAGTTCAAGGGTAATCCAGAAATAGGTTTCCCTAATCGTGAAACCGGTGCAGCTACTTTCTCACAACCCGGACAATTGGCTTTGTATGGTTATCCGCCTGCGAGAACCATTACCGTGGGACTGGACATTAAATTTTAATCTATCAAACAGTGATTCATGAAAAAGACATTCATAACAATACTTACAATCGGCACTTTGCTGTCTTGTAAAAAATCGGAACTGGAATTAGGTCCGTTCAATCAAATAGAAACAGCAAAAGCGTTTAATACGCAAACAGATGTATCGCTGGCTATAAATGGTATGTATGCAGGTATGCGTGGTGCTTATGTAAACTCTACCTGGAATATTTTGGGCGATGCATTAGCAGATAATGTGATACTGAGTACATTCGGTCGCCAAACACTCGTTAACTTTAGCGAGTGGCGCTATAATGGTAATGCTACATCTACGTTTATTACCACTGGTTACTCCGTAATCAGAAGAGCCAATGCTATTCTGGAAAATATAGATAAGTTTCCGGTGGGTGCATTTAAAGACAATGCAAGAGGTGAAGCACTTGCTGTAAGAGCATTGCTGCATTTTGATATCGCACGCTTATATGCCAAAACTTTTACGAATGCTACGAATACCGATTCAGTGGCACCGTACATTGTTAGTACTGCTGCTACACAGTTACCCTCTAAAGAACCTGTAAGAGGTTTTTATAACAAAATTGTTGCAGACCTAGTAGCTGCTGAACCACTGATTGCCGTTAATAATGGAACCGGTAAACTGAACAGAGCTGCTGTAAATGGATTGTTATCTCGTGTATATCTCTATATGGGCGACTATGCAAGAGCTATTACTGCTGCTAATCAGGCACTGGGTACAAACCCTGTTTTACCATCACTGGCAGATTTTGCACGAGTGTGGACAGACGAAACTAGCAATGGTGTTTTGTTTAAGGTATTAAATACCAGTCAAGATGACATCAATACACCTGGTGTAAACTATTATCAAATCACCAGCGGTAATATTCGTTCTGAATATGTGGCGGAATATAACCTGAGACAAGCTTTTTCTGCTACCGACGTAAGAACAACTGCTTATATCGTTACTAGTCCATATAACGGCGTACAGCAAAATCACGTGATCAAATATCGCGGTAGAATTGGAGGTAATTTGGGTGTGTTGGATGTGAAAATCTTACGTACTGCAGAAGTGCTTTTGAATCGCGCAGAATCTAATGCTCGTTTAGGGAATGAGACAGCTGCTTTGGCGGATCTTAACCTGTTAGGCGCACAGCGCTATGCCAATTATCAACCCATCACCAATCTTTCCGGGGCGGCATTGATTACTGAAATCCTCAAAGAGCGCAGACTGGAATTGGCTTTTGAAGGGGATCGTTTCTTTGACCTGAAACGGTTGAATTTACCCATCAACAGAGACGGTACCAGAGGTGATAGGGCTGATGGAACAGGAACAACTTATTTGTTCTTAAATATGGCAGCTAATGACCATCGCTTTCAGCTACCTTATCCAAACTCAGAAATTAATTTCAATATCAATTTTAAGCAAAACCCCGGTTATTAAACTTTCGAGTTGTTGTTTTTACTTTGAATGCCGCAGCGATGCGGCATTTTTTGTTAAATGATTTTAAGCATGTAAAAAAAGGATTTTTTTAAAAGGCGCAATAAATAAACGAACGGGAACTAAATCTACCAAATCAATAGGAAATTTATCAGCTCAATCATAGGTTGAAAAAAGATGTTTAGTAACATTGGAAAATCGTGATCAAAACCATGTCATTGCCTTTCAACACTAGATCCTAACAAACTTGCTTTTATTACCCGACTGTTGTGTCTCTTTTTAATTTAAAGAGATCATAAATTTTAATCTTATTTATATATTAATGCACGCTACCGTTAACCGGAATTAAAATTATTAGTACAACTAAATAGGAAGAGAATGCTCCTTAAAAAAATGACTTATAGCTCAGTGTATGATCAACATGAGCCAGAAAAAACGGTTGTTCCGTTTTCTTATTCATCGCATAAGCCGAAAAGAAAAAGAGTGGTTGCCAAGTTGGGAACGGAGTATATTATTTTACCCGTATCAGATCTTGTAGTTATTTATACTGTCAATAAAGTTGTTTTTTGTATTTCAAATACAGGAAAAAAATTCATCATTGAAGGAACCAATTTGAATTTATTAATGGAAGAATTGCCCGAACACCTTTTTTTCAGGGCTAATCGTCAGGTCATTATTAG
>JACVCQ010000034.1 GCA_016741945.1 Chitinophagaceae bacterium | reverse complement strand
ACATAGAGGCATAGTAAGTGATTTGCTTTTCAGTTTTATCATCGAACCTGCCATCCGGTGTGCCCCAAATAACATCAATGAAATTCATTTTGGGTGAACAGCCATCCCATGCGTATCCTCTGGCATGACTACCCTTAAGAATCATGGTACCATCTTCATCAATTTCCAACCAGTCATTCTTAAAAGACCTTCCAACTAGATTAGTTTTTATGGTTTCATCCTGTTTATGAACAAATTTGTAAACCTTTCCGGGAATGGAGGATGATTTTGACATAGGTATTGTTTGTAATCACTCCCAATTTATAAATTAAACTTCATTGTTTTTATAGTTATTGCTTTGCTGAAACTTTTGGAAAGTTTTAAAACTTTCCAAAAGTTGATTACATGCAACAGTTATTTTAAATAGCATAAAACCGAAAAGTTGAAAAACCTATTCTTAGTCTTAGCATAGCCTGGGTCTTTGATGATGTTCATAAGACTGTAGCTGTATCGAGCATTGAAGTCATTTGGTTACTGCACCACTTTCAACCAAGCGTAATACATCTGGTTTGGTCATGTCTTGGGGTTAGTGTTGGTGAAGTCGGGGTCTATGTATTTGTACGAATTAGACATAGGCTTTTTGTTTGGCAAATGCCACGAGTTCTGTTAGCGATATTTTTCCTGTTACATAGTCCCTTATAATTTCAATACCTAATTTATAAATTAAAGTTCATTATTTGAATTATCGCTGAATGTTATTCGTCACGTTGAAGCTACAGCCGGTATACTCCAACTTCTTGGAAGTTTTATAATTTCCCAAAAGTTGATAATTAGCTATATTCTGATTATGATATTAATTTCGAGTGCCGGGATTAACGCTACTATTATTTTCTCTTAACAGGGTTATTCTTTAAATTATTTGCTCAGTTCTTCAAACTTTACGTTCGAGCAGGCTTTAGAGCACACGACTCATAGCCTGTATTGAACTTGAATAAAAAACAAAGCTTCAGGCCGTCACGTAACCTAGGTTAAATAAATATATGTACTTGGGTTTATTATAAACCGTATAAATGTTTCGTAATTTCTGTTATTCTAGCCAAATGATGGTCATCGTGTTCTGCTACGAATAAAAACAAGTCTATTGTTCGCATTGGAGTTTTTAGCCTTGGGTGAAGTGCCGATTTAAAAATTATTGTTTCATCAATATTTTCAAGTAACCTAATGGTTTGTTGCCTTACTTGTCTGAATGTGCTGAGAAGCTCGTTTATTAATGTGTTATTATGGCTAGCTAAATTCGTTTTAGTATTCTGTAAATCAGTCGGACGCAATTCTAATCGCCCGCATTTTATATCTTCAAATCTGCCTTGCCATAACGGCTCAAGGTCAATGAGATGTCCTGCGTTTTCTTTGATAGACCAAGTATTATTAATCCGTTCAGTCAGAATAGTTGAATTTATTGTTTTTAATTTTTCTTCAAGCCTTAAAGGGGTACCTGAAAGTCTTTCGAGGATCGACGGAAAAATATTTTGCTCAGTTTCAAAATGAAATTTTCGGTCAAACCATTTTACTTGCTTCATCTTTTTAGTTCTTTATTTAAATTATCGCTAAATGTTGTCGATTGATTTATGTATGGTGTTTCATGAGGAGCTTAGAATGTGAAATAAAATAAAATTAATATTTTGCATAGTGTGGATTATTTCAGTTTTTGAACAAATTCAAATGGTGCCTAGCTTTAATATATGAACTTATTCAAAAACATCTAATTGCCTCCTTGTGTAAAAGGTTCGTAAATCAATCGTCAAATTAAATCTAAATTATCTACTGTGCTTGAGCATACCCACCACATAATCATGTGATTGTATTAACTGGCTGTAACATCTAAGTTTGTACTACGTTTAGTCACCAAATCCTTTGCATGAAAAAGATCCTTATACTATTCACTTTATTATTATTGGGTTCCAGAGTCTGGACACAAGTACAAATTCGTATTCAGACTGATCCCTCTTGGGACAAAACCTTTTCGGGTAAACTCTATATTTTCACACAGAGTGATACCACCAAGCGGATACCCAATGATCCTGATCCATCTCAAGCTATGTTTGCATGGATGGTAAAAGATATAAAGAATGAGATAACACTTTCTTTAGATCAGGCTTCCAGCAAATACCTGCCCAATGGCTTAACTGCTTTAAAAGCGGGTTACTATAAAATAGCAGGAGTGTTAGATTCAGACTTTGAAGAGAGAGGTAGTTTTAACCCGGGTAATATTTATGCACGCAAAGAAGTAATCCTTCATGTGAATGAAAAGGGTGAGGGCAATGCCACTATTGCATTCAATGCTGTCATTCCTTCCCGATCTATTCGTGAAACCGATCAACTAAAAGAAGTTATCCTGAAAAGTAAACTGCTCTCTGATTTTCGTAAGAAAGATATTTTTATGAAAGCCGCTGTACGGTTACCGGCTTCTTATAAAAAAGACAGTACTCGTTCGTATCCGATTGTATTTGTGATACCAGGCTGGGGTGGAACTCATTTTGATTTGCAAGGCCCAATGCCTGTAAAACGCTATGGAATGGATTTGGGAAAAGATAAGATCTATGTATACCTCAATCCAGAAACCCAATCTCCTTATGGATTGCATGCTTTTGTTGATTCAAGGGTAAATGGTCCTTGGGGAAAGGCATTGGTGCAAGAATTGATTCCATATTTGGAAAGTAAATACCGTGTTATAAAAGATCCGAGCCAACGATTTGTGATGGGACAAAGTACCGGTGGTTATGGCTCTCTTTGGTTGCAGTTGAACTATCCGGATGCATTTGGAGGATGTTGGTCAGTATCACCTGATCCGGTAGACTTCAGTTCATTCATTGGTATCAATTTGTATGAGAAAGATGTAAACCTCTATACCAATAAAGAGGGAAAAGAAAGAGGCATTTTTTTATGCAAGGAACTCCTATGATGACTACAAGAATTATGGCTGCTGTAGAACATTTTACCGGAGATGGCGAGCAGTTGCAAGCATTTGAAGCAGAATTCGGAGTGTCTGATAAAAATGGAAGACCGCGAAAAATATATGATCATACTACTGGAAAAGTAGATGCATCTGTTGTTAAAAGCTGGGAATCGTATGATCTCGGAAAATTTGTTCAGCGTAATGCTTCAAAACTCCTTCATCAACTCAATGATAAAGTACATGTATACGTAGGTGCTGTTGATAATTTTTTATTGAATGAAGCAGTAACTGCATTCGCACAAAAAGCTGCTACAGCTAAAGTTCCTGTGATCACAGAACTGATACCGGGTGCTGATCATTGGAGTATTTGGTCAGAAGCATTTACAAAAAGGGTAGTGGCAGAGATAGATGCAAAAGTCAAATAAATAATTAAAATAGCTCCGGACTTAAGTCCGGAGCTATTTTAATATTACGAATACATTTTTTGGCTGTAGAGATAAGATGTAATCGCTACACCGAATACTAGTATCATCATACTCATTCCAGGATCTATCCCTCCTACACTAATTACAGAGTATACAGCTCCAATCAAATCAAAGAACAATCCTGCATAGGCCCATTCTTTGATCTTTTTGAAGAAAGGCATCAGTATAGCAGTAGATCCTAACAATTTTGCAATACCAATAAAGCGAATAAAATATTCCGGATAACCAAGGTATCCTGATAAGAACTGTTTAGATTCTTCGTTCACCATGATATTGGGAACAGCAGAGAAGATCATGAATCCTGCAAATAAGGCAGTGGTGATCCAATAGATGAGTTTGGTTGATTTGGTTGGCATAGTGGGTTGTTTTATAAGGCTTATTCAGTGTTCTTCTGTGTCTTCTTCGAAGGACTCCTTCGGAGAAGACACAAAAGGCCCTGAATTTTTATGGGGCAAGGCAATTGATCATCCAGTTGATACCGTACTTGTCTGTAAAGCTACCAAAATAAGCGCCCCAGAACGTATCTTGTAAAGACATACCGATTTTACCTTCGGCCGATAAGGCATCAAAAATTCTTTTGGCTTCCTCTCTGGATGCCGGTTCCAGACTAATATGCACATTGTTTCCTTGTGTAACAGTAAAGCCCATTTCTTTGGGGGCATCGCTACCCATTAAAATATGATTGGCTGTAATGGGTAATTCTACGTGTAATACCATATTCTTCACAGCATCGGCCACTGGTGGTAGATCATTCTTGGCAGGAAGTTCACCAAAACGTTTGATACCTCCGGTTATAAATTCAGTTCTGAAAACAGAACGATAGAAAAGAAATGCCTCTTCTGTATTACCCGGAAAATTTAAATAAGTACAAACTCTTTCCTTACTGCTCGTTTTCATTTCTGCGCGTAACTGAAATTGTGCTTCAATGTATTGATCGAGATTCTGTAATGCCATAGTGAACCCTTCTTTAAATCCAAGCGCTACAATTTTCTCCAAATCAGCGAGTGATTGATAAGCAATCACAATATTCACCGTGGTCACATCTTCATTTTCGCTGAAGCGATTGGTCCAATGGGAACGTGGGAAGTCTGGATTTACCTTTCCTTCTTCATCACAAAACGCATCCAATCCTGAGAATACGACATGTTTATCAATATGCTCATAGTCTGCTCTGCACCAATGACAATCACTTTCCGGGCCAATCATACGATAGTGCCAAAAACCTCCTTCTCTAAAGTCCATGGATTTGGTCACAGTGCGGTATGGTTTGGGCGCCCACCAAAGATCTAATAATTCTGGTTTTGTCCAGGCATCCCATACGAAGTGTAGGTTGGCCGCAAATTCCCGTTTTACATGAATGGTGTTGGTTTCTTTATTCACTGTAAAGTCGAATAAAAGATTGGTGTTCATTTTTTTTGTGTTTTAAGGGTGTATAAGACTTTATCTAACTGGTTGAATCTGTTTTCCCAAAGCTGGCGAAACTGGTCCAACCATTTATCGATTTCTTTCATCTTTTTGGCATTAAGGGTATAGTAAATTTCTCGGCCAGATTGCTCTTGCTCTACCAACTGGCATTCTGTTAGGATGCGCAAGTGTTTGGAAACGGCTTGTCTGCTCGAGTCAAAATGTTCCGCAATGGCATTGGGTGTCAGGGCTTGAAAAGCAACCAATGCGATGATGGCTCTTCGGGTAGGGTCTGCAATGGCTTGAAATACATCTCTTCTCATCGTATCATTATTTATGAAACTGTTCGGTTGCAAATATATATGCAACCATTTGGTTTCTCAAAATTTATTATTGATTTTGATAAAATTATTTCTGAGTGGTAGTTTCAAAGCTTTACTGAAATATTTTCATCATAAAATATTCTTTTACCCTCCATACTTCTATTCCTCAACGTACTTTTGTATCAGCTAAGCATCTGTTATGAAGAAAATCCTATTGTTATTGTTATTGGTTCCTGTTTTTTCCTGGTCTCAGAGTAAACGTAAAAAGAGAATTGCCGAAGAAAAAGCCAATGCCACTTTAGTGGCTTCTCTTAAAAAACATGTACAATACCTGGCTGATGATCAACTTGAAGGTCGTTTAACGGGGAGCAAAGGTGAGGAATTGGCGATGCAATACCTTGTTCAGCAATACCAGCAAATGGGTATAGAAGCCAAAGGCACGAACGGGTACATCCAGGAATTTGAAATCAAAGAAGGCAAACAGATGGATGCGGCTACTCATTTGGTAGTAGAAGACCAAACACTTACCATTCGAAAAGACTATTTTCCACTATCGTACAGTGCCAATAATTCTGCTCAAGGGAAACCTGCAATAGCGCTTACCGAAAAGGGACAACCCTGGTTTTTCGATTTACAAGATGCATTAGATGACAATCAGAATAACCCACATTTTGATATAGAAAATACGATCAAACAACAAGCAGCGCATGCTGCCAGCAAAGGCGCTACCGCTTTATTTGTGTACAACAGCTCCAATCGAGTTGACAATATTCAGTTCAATAAAAATGATACTGCTGCTTTATTGTCGATTCCGGTTATCTATATTACTAAAGAAGGTATCAAGAAATGTTTTGCTGATGAATCTGCGAGTTATGCCATTAGTGTGAATGTTTCTTTGTCAGAAAAAAAGCGAAAAGCCAGAAATGTAATTGCGTTTTTAAATAATAATGCAGCTAATACAGTTATCATCGGTGCACATTATGATCACCTGGGATATGGCGAGGATAAATCAGCCTTAGATACATTCCACGCCATTCATAACGGCGCTGATGATAATGCCAGTGGTACTGCAGCATTGCTGGAACTGGCTCGTATGTTAAAAACAAAAGCACCAACAAATAACAATTACCTCTTTATTCATTTTTCCGGTGAAGAGTTAGGCTTGTTAGGGAGTAAATATTGGCTGGAAAATCCTACAGTAAAGATTACACCCAACTATATGATCAACATGGATATGGTAGGACGATATGATACTTCGCATAAACTCACGGTAGGCGGTTATGGTACTTCTCCGGTTTGGGGTGATGTATGGAAGGGATTGAGTTCAAACCTGATTGTAAAGTTTGATAGTACGGGTAGTGGCCCGAGTGATCATGCGAGTTTTTATCGTGCTAATATTCCGGTACAGTTCTTTTTTACAGGAAGTCATCCGGATTATCACAAGATCAGTGATGATGCAGACAAGATCAATTACGATGCACAGAAAGACATTGTTAAACTCATCTATGAACTCATCATCCGTACAGATACAAAAGGCAAACTAAGTTTCGCCAAAACCACTGAGCCTCAAATGGGACAAACACGCCGCTTCACCGTAAGTCTGGGAGTTATCCCTGATTATGGCTATTCCGGTACCGGTATGCGTATAGATGGTGTAAGTCCGGGTAAATTAGCAGAGAAACTGGGTTTGCAGGCAGGTGATATCTTATTGCAACTCGGAGAATTTAAGTTCGTAGATGTGATGAGTTATATGCAAGCATTGGGTAAATTTAACAAAGGAGATAAAACACAGTTGCGGATAAAGAGAGGGAGTGAAGAGAAAGTATTTGAAGTGGAACTGTAGTTAGTGAGTAGTGAGTAGTGAGCAATGAGATTGAGAAATATATAAACTGTGATTCATTACTCCTTACTCAGTACTGACTACTCACTATTCACTTTTGATAATTCACAATTCACAAAAATGGCCACCACTAAACTAAGACTGAACATTGAGGAGCTCAATGAAGATTTTTTCGATGATACGCGTTTATTGGGTATAACGGCGCCGGTGAAGAATTATCAGTTTTGTTTGCAGTTGAATAACTTACTGGGATACACGTTTAGATTGAATCCTGCTTATGAAATTCATTTGCGGAGAAAAGAGCGGAGTTATTATTTCAGTATTTATGAATCAAAAGAGCCTAATAGCTTTTTAGTACATTATTTGTACCATAATCAGTTTGATGGAGAATATTTGTTACCCGAGTTTAAGCACATGGATTTTCTATGGTTGATGAAAGGTGATTTTGTAGATGATGCGAAGTGTAACTGGATTAAACAATCTGTCAAAAATTTGGCAGGTGTACAGCTAGTAGCAGAACTCACTAATGAACAGATCAAGAACAAAGGGAATATGGTCTTTTAAATTATGAATCATGAATATTGAATGACGAATTTCGAACGCATTCACTTCATGATTCAATATTCATCATTCAAAATTCATTTTACCATGTGGATAGAAGAAAATAATAAACTGTATAAGAAATTTCAGTTTCAGAATTTTTCTGAGGCTTTTGCTTTTATGACAAGGGTTGCTATTGAAGCTGAGAAGATGAACCACCATCCATATTGGAGCAATGTTTGGAACACTGTAGAAATATGGTTAAGTACACATGATGCCGGTGATATTGTAACAGATCTTGATCACAAACTTGCGCAACGAATCGATAAACTGTGTTGATATGGCTTCCCTCGCTGATTTAGTATTGATGATTCGTCCGGCAGACACTGCTAACGGTATATTGTTGCAAAATTTTGATGCTTTACATGCTGCATTTAACAAGCATGGTATACAAACTGTTGTATTTGAGCAGGACATTGATAGTTCTATCGATGCAATTTTCCCTTCTTGCTGGCTAACAACTTTACCTGATGGAACGGTAGCAGTTTTGCCTATGTATCGCAGAGATCGAAGACAGGAAAAAAGGGATGATATTCTTGAATACTTGCGCAAATATTTTCTCATCAATGATATCGAAGACTGGAGTGAGTTTGAAGTAGATGGTTTTTTTCTTGAAGGCACTGCCAGCATGGTGATGGATCATGAACACAAACTCATCTACGCTTGCTTATCACAAAGAACGCATACGGCAATGCTGGAGAAGTTTGCAGCAGCACATCAGTACAAAGCCATTGCTTTTTATGCTACTGATACTTCTGGAAAGTTTTTGTTGCATACCAATCGGATGTTATGCTTAGGTTCTGATTTCGCGTTGTTATGTGAAGAAGCATTTGCCGATGACATGGATCTGATGGCAGTGAAACAATTGTTGTTATCAACGGGCTATCGCATTATCCCTTTCTCGCATGATCAGTTGGAAGCCTTTATGGGGAATGCATTTTGTTGTAAGAATGCCAAAGGAGAAACTTTTTTATTTCTTTCAGAAACAACTGAATTAACAGCGGAACAGCATGAAGCTATTACAGCATCTGCTACTATTGTTACAATTCCTATGAATAGTATAGAACAAGTGGGTAGCGCTAGCGTAAGTTCTATTATTACACCAGTTTTTATTCCTGTTGCGTAAAGCGATATGGAACGCAGATTTTCATGATTTATCATGATTATCTATCTGCGTACATCATGAAAATCATGAAAATCCGTGTTCCATCCTTCGCGTTAAAAAATCAAGCAACCACCGTGATCGTCTTTTCAGCCTTTTCGATCATCTTACCGATGGGCTCGATAAAATTTTCAAGTCCATTTTCACGCAATGTAGTTTGTACTTGCTCCAATGCATCCGGTGCAACGGCAATGAGGAGTCCGCCATTGGTTTGCGGATCGGGAAGGATATTGAAAGCTTCCATCACATTCACACCGGTTCCAAAACCGGTTTTGCCACTATAGCTGTTCCAGTTACGATAAGTAGCATCCGGAACAATCCTTTGTGCGAGATAGATTTTTGCAGCATCGATCACCGGCACTTTTGAATAATAGAGTTCAGCAGACAGCCCACTACCTTCGGCTACTTCCAATAAATGTCCGAGTAAGCCAAAACCGGTCACATCTGTCATCGCATGTACTCCATTGATTTTTCCGAGTTCATTACCTACTTTATTCAACTGCATCAATTGTTGCAATAAAACTTGTTGATCATCATTACTCAATAACTCTTTTTTTTGTGCGGTAGATAAAATACCTACACCCAGTGGTTTGGTGAGTAATAACCAATCTCCTTCCTGGGCGGTATTGTTTTGTTTGAGGTGTTCTTTATAAACAAGTCCATTGACGGCTAATCCAAAAATAGGTTCAGGAGAATCGATACTATGACCGCCGGCCAGCGGAATACCTGCTTCCGCACAAACTACACGCGCTCCTTCAATTACTTGTTGCGCAAGTTCAGCAGGTAATTTGTCAACCGGCCACCCGAGAATAGCGATGGCGAGAATAGGCTGTCCACCCATAGCATACACATCACTGATAGCATTGGCGCCGGCAATTTTTCCGAAAGCAAAAGCGTCATCTACAATCGGCATAAAAAAATCGGTCGTACTAATCAGTACTTGATCATTACCAAGATCATACGCAGCAGCATCATCCTTGCTGGCATTACCTACCAATAATTGTGGGAATAAAGTAGCCGGCTGATCAGATTTCAAAATCGTATCCAAAACTGCTGGAGCGATTTTACAACCACATCCTGCACCATGCGAAAACTGTGTAAGACGAATAGAAGAAGTCATAAGGAGTTGATTAGGGTGCAAGTTACGAGGAGAGATAAGTAAGAAATAAGAAACAGAGAAATAAGAAAGTTTTTCCACTTCCTCTGTTCCTTGTTTCCTATTTCTTATTTCTTATTTCTCTGTTTCCCACCCCCAGCTCACTTCTCCAAACACAAAACGATCTGCCGGACCGTCTTTTACCAGCAGTTCTCCGACCTCGTTAACGCCAAGTATGGTACAGTTGAACCGGGTGTTGAGTCTTTTGAATTGTACCACTTCATTTCTTTTGAACAAATACCGATTGTATTCTTCTAATAATGCTGAAAATGGGTGGTTGAATAGTTGGTGCATACGTTGGGTAAGGTAGGTACAGAGTTCTTTGGCCAGTTGTACCGGATCAAAAATTTTGCCGGTGATTTGTTTGAGGGAAACGGGGTTGAGTAAGGTTGGGTCAAATTGTGTTTGATTGATATTAATACCTATTCCCGCAACTGCCCAATGCCATTGTTGACCCCGGATCTGATTTTCGATCAAAATACCCCCTGCCTTTCTGTCACGCCAGTAAATATCATTGGGCCATTTAATAGAGGTCTCATCACCCGCATACCTACGGAAAAAGTCATAACAAGCTAATGCGACGGCCACACTTAGTCTGAATTGTTGCCCTACTAGCAACGGATTTGGGTCAATAATAGCTGAAAAAATAATGTTTTGTCCCCCCTCAGTTACCCAGGTCTTCCCCTGTTGTCCTTTACCCGCCAGTTGTTGATATGCAAAAAAAACTGAACCATGTGTTGCCATATTGTGTTGAATATGGGTCATGGCATAGATGTTGGTGCTATCCGTGACAGATAATTCCACGAACGGCTGTCCGATTGGTGTTTTAACGATGTCTGATGGCAAAGAATTACTATTTTTGACGAAGTTACCGATGTCAAAGGTATGCCGATCGTTCAACACCAAACAGGGTGTCAAGAAAGAGGGTCAAAGGATCCGGATCATTGTTTAATTTAAATCAACGCTATTATTGGAACCGCTTTCAGTTTTACAAAGCCGCGCAAAGAGTTCGGTATCAAGACTTACCAGAAATTCTAAAATTTTCAAGGCGATTATTAAGGCTATTCAGGATAAAAAGGGAGAAAATATCATTAGCCTTGATCTCAGAAAAATACCGGAAGCCTCCGCTGATTTTTTTGTTGTTTGTCAGGCTTCCAGTACTACCCAAATACGTGCTATTTGTGACGCTGTAGAAGAGGAAGTGAAAAAAAGTTGTGATGAGCATCCGTATAAACATGAGGGAAGACAGGCATTACAATGGGTGCTAATTGATTATGTAAACATTGTAGTGCACGTAATGCATCCCGATGCCAGAAAATTTTACAAATTAGAAGAAATGTGGAGTGATGCGGGTTCGCAGATCCATGAATAAATAAAAATTACAGGTTACTGAATATATCAGATCCTGAATCGTCAATATAGAGAGGAATATGTCACAGGAAAACAAGCAATCGAAAATGGAAAAAGGTGATGGTCAACGTAAGGGGCCAAAATTCAATATTTACTGGGTATATGGTATCATTGGTATCGCTTTGCTTCTAGCTCAGGTCATGAACTTTTCGCCGGAACTAAAAGTAATTTCTGAGCAGCAATTCAGAAATGAGATATTGCTTCCCGGCGATGTTCAGAAACTGGATTTGGTGAAGAATAAAGAACAGGTGCATGTGTATGTGAAACCAGACAGGCTCACTAAAGAATTTTACGTAAAACAATTCAAAGGACGATTATCGGCGGATAAAGTAAAGGGAACTCCATTGTTTGCTTTTGAAGTGGTAGACTGGAAAGCTTTTGAAGAAAGGCTTGACACTTTCTGTAAGGCCAATAACGTGGCTGAAGTAGATATGCGTGTAGTAAAAGCACCGGAATGGTTTGGCCCATTATTGAATACTGTGTTTACCCTGCTCATCATTATTGTTGCATGGATTCTTTTGATGCGTAAGATGGGCGGTCCTGCCAGTGGTGGCGGTCCGGGAGGTATTTTCAACATAGGTAAATCAAAAGCTACTTTGTTTGATAAGGGTGCAAAAGTGAATATCACTTTTGCAGATGTAGCAGGTTTGGATGAGGCAAAAGTAGAAGTGATGGAGATTGTTGACTTTCTGAAAAATCCTAAAAAATATACATCACTGGGTGGTAAGATACCGAAAGGAGCACTGTTGGTTGGACCGCCGGGTACGGGCAAAACCTTACTGGCAAAAGCTATGGCAGGGGAAGCACAGGTTCCATT
>JACVCQ010000033.1 GCA_016741945.1 Chitinophagaceae bacterium | reverse complement strand
CTAACAAACAAATGACAATGAGGATAGTTGTTAAGAGTTCCACCTGACAGTAGTAGTACCTCATACCAAGCTCATGCGCGCTCAAAGTCATGAACGTGTTCGCAGAATGCTGGATCTGCTACCGGAAGAACAAAGAGAAATCATTGTGCTGAGACACTATGCGAATTTAAGTTTTAAAGAGATTGCTCAAATCACCAATTGCAGTATCAACACTGCCTTAGGACGTATGCGATATGGACTTATCAATCTCAGAAAAATGATGATTGAAAAACAAATTGTTTTATAAGTTTTTGCTCAGATTTATGATAAAAATAAAGCCCCGATCTAAACAGTCGGGGCTTGTCAATTTTATGAATATGATTCTGTTATTTCTTATTATCAAACGCCGCTTTCATAGCATCTAAATGATCTATAAACTTTTGTACATTGGGTACATACCCGTATTTAATATTACTCAAGGGGTTACCTTCTAGATCCAGAAACATATAGAGGGGTTGTGCATTGAAACCGAACTTGGTGATTTCATAATCCAAGTTCTTCTGCCCAACATTGGTAATCATATTTCCGTTTTTATCTTTATAATGTTCGCTTTCCGGCAACTCAGTATCATACTCATCTACATACAAACTCACCAGCACAAAATTTTCTTTAATTCTTTTTAGTACTTCTGGGTCTTTCCATACTTGCTCTTCCATTTTTCTACAGTTAGCACAAGTATGACCTGTAAAGTCAAGCATCACTGGTTTATTCAAAATTTTTGCAGCTGCCATCCCTTCTTCCAAATCAAAATAAGCAATAAGACCGAAAGGTACTTTTAGTTTGTCTGTATACTTTACAGGGGGCTTGGCAGCATTACTGTTGCTAGCACCTGATACTATGGCTGTATTACCGCCTACTTTATATTTTAAATCATCCAGATTGAATTCTTGTGTAGTAGATGGCGGAATAAATCCACTCAACAATTTCAGAGGAGCTCCCCATAAACCAGGTATCATGTATACTGTAAAACTAAATGCGGCGATCGCAAAGAATAAACGAGGAACACTGATAAAAGGCAGGTCACTATCATGAGAGAATTTCAGTTTGCCGATCAGGTATAAGCCCATCAAACCGAAGATTACAATCCATAAAACCAGGAATACATCTCTGTTTAATAATCCCCAATGATAGGTAAGATCTACATTGGAAAGGAATTTCAATGCCAATGCCAATTCAATAAAACCAAAAGTTACTTTCACAGCATTCAGCCAGCCACCACTCTTTGGCAAAGATTGTAACATAGACGGGAAAAAGGCAAATAAAGAAAAAGGAATGGCCAATCCGAGACCAAATCCCATCATTCCAATAATAGGCGCAATACTTACGCCCTGGGTACTGGTTTGTCCGAGTAAAGTTCCTACCAATGGACCCGTACAAGAAAAAGAAACAATAACTAGGGTAAGCGCCATGAAGAAAATACCCAATAATCCACCTTTACCCGCTTGTTGATCTGCTTTATTTGCCCAGCTATTGGGCAGTGTTAATTCAAAAGCCCCAAAGAAAGAAATGGCAAATACAATGAAAAATGCAAAGAATAGGAGATTAGAAACCGGGTGTGTTGATATTGTATACAAAATGGTATCTCCAAAAATCAACGTCAGTATCAATGTTGGCACGGTATAAATCAATACAATGCTGAATGAATACCATAAAGCATTGCGAATGCCTTCTGCTCTGCTTTTGCTTCTTTTGAGGAAGAAGCTAACGGTAACCGGTATCAAAGGAAATACACAAGGTGTAATGATCGCCAGTAATCCCGTAACCAAACAGATCAGAAAAATATTCCATAACGATTCATCTCCCGTTGTTGCAGCATCAGTACCGGCTGTATCGGCAGATGAAATGGTAACTGATACCGTTTCAGAACCACTTGGAAATTCATCGCCACGAATGCCCAGCCAATCAAAGCTCCCTCTGATCTTCACTGTATCTTTCCCAATCTTCAAAAAATATTTGAAACTGGCACTATCCGAATAAACCAATGAATTCTGTTCGGAACCTGCGGGTTGCACAGATTGATTTACACCAAAAGATTGAACAGAATCAATAATAAAACGACTGTTTGATTTGGTAGTATCTTGATTGAGTGCACTAACAAATACGTCTTCTGTATTTTGTTTTTGAACACCGAATAACTGTAAACCTTTCCCAATGATTGCTTTCACAGTAACGATTGCAGTTGTATCTGAAGTTCGTACTGCCTGGAAAGAAAACTGCACAGGTGTATTATCCTGTGCAGTAAGAATATTGGTAAAAGAAAATAGGGTAAGAAATAAAGTCGCTAATAAATGCTTCATCTTATTGTAGCTTGATATCAAAAGATTTTTTGGTAGGAGGTAAACATTGCGCATCATCACACACCATGTATTCAATGGTTCCGGTGACATTGGTTTTGACTTTACCTTTTAATTTTACAGTTTGTACATATTGTGCTGTATTGGACAAATAGAGTACATCTGTCTGAAAAATTTCATCGTAAATCTTTTCTACTTTTCCGATTTCTTTAGCTGTACCTACCAATGAAATCAATGGATTGGGTTTTACCGTCATTTTAGTAGGAATAGGACCACCTTTACCTGTTTTTTGAGAGTAAATATGCCATTTGCCTTGAATAGTAGCGGTCAACACTACATCATAAGTATCTGCTGATTTTTTCTTGGCTTCAAAAGTCCAGCTAACAGGATCTTTGATTTGAGCAGTAACAACTCCTGCAATTATTGTTAATATCAGAGTGTAGAATATTTTTTTCATATAGTTGAGATATAGACGTTTACGAATGAAAAAGCTTACAATTAATTCAATCCTAGCAGTTCAAATACTTTTTTCCCATCCAAATTATTTAATGCGGTTGATGTAGCCCTTTCAGGATGTGGCATCATTCCAAATACATTATTCCCAGCATTTTTAATGCCTGCAATATTCCTTATTGCACCATTTGGATTATGAGCAGTATCAATATTCCCTTTCTCATCACAATAACGGAAAAGCACCTGATTGTTTGCTTCCAATTGATCCAGCGTAGCATCATCTGCAAAAAATCTTCCTTCACCATGTGCAATGGGAATTTTCAAAGCTTCCCCATTGCCATTTTTGATGTACACATTCTTACAAATAAATTGTTGATTGGCATTTTGAAGTAATACACCGGGTAATAATCCACTCTCACAAAGAATTTGAAATCCGTTACATACCCCTAATACTTTCCCACCCCGGTTCGCAAAATCTATTACGCTTTGCATCATAGGGCTAAAACGCGCAATGGCCCCACAACGTAAATAGTCACCATAAGAGAAGCCTCCTGGAAGAATGATACAATCATCAGTAGAAAACATACTCAGGTCTTTGTCTTTGTGCCAAAGCATCACTACTTCTTTACCTAGGTCATACTGTAATGAATCTTGCATATCCCTGTCACAATTAGATCCCGGGAAAACGACAACACCGAATTTCATGAAAGTTGATTTATTAATGATAGCGCCTCATTCCCAGATAAAAGACCCAGAAATCATGGCTCCATTGAATTTCGCACCAAAGGTACGTTCACACAAGTTAATACCCCCCTAATTTTTCAACAAGTACCAATTATTCAGTGCAATAATAATGACAATAGCGATAAATAATAGATTGGGGAAACTGAGATTTCGTGGATTGGAAAAGGCGTTTGCTACAAAAGCACTAATAGGTATCAGGCATAATATCCCAGACTCTAATCCACCCAACTGAAAAATAAACGGAACTGGCAATAAAGTTAATAGCATTACCATCATTACTCCCCAGTTTTTCCTGATTTGAATGACCATCCGATTGATACTAACTTGCCAAAAGAATAAACCACAGAGTAATGATACTCCTAATCCGATTACTCCTCTGAGAAAAACAGATCCCGCCGCCCCTTCAGGAGAGCCTAAATAGAAATCAGGCACCATAGATTGGAACTCAGGCAATCGATTCGTAAGAAAGAGTCCTGATAAAACAAAATAATATGGTAACGCTATCCCCATTAATAAAATAAGCCATTCTGCCAATCGAAAGGGCCTTACAACGGCAAGGGCAAACAATACCACACCTACTAATATAGCCATAGGGTGATAACACAACACAGACAGTCCGGTAATCATGCCGGTATTAAATAGTAGTGTTTTAGGATTGGAATGATTATATAATCTACTCAACTTTACAAAAATCCAGATCACTAAAGAATTAGATACCAATGCAGGCGAAATGGCACACCATTGTGGAATAATGGCCGTTAACAATATATAGGTCATCGCAGGCAGGTAATTCGATGATTGGTACATCCTCAGTTCATTCAATGCCAAATTCAGTCGGATAGCTTGTACTAATACCAAGCCATGATACAATAACAATCTGATCACTGAAGGCCATGTAGTGATATAACGATCTAAAATAAGTGAGATAAGCCCGTCATTGGTACCACTATTTGTATCGATGGCAGGGGGCTCAGTCAAAAAATGAAAATGAATAACAACACTTAATACAATTAATAGAAAAATATTAATGAATGACTTATCTCTGAATAATCCGACCACAATAAGAAATCAAAGGGTTAATAATCAATTTTAGCAAAACAGGTATAGCCTCTATACTGACAAGGAATGATCAGTTGTCTGGCCCCTACTTGCTTTGCATGTCTGGGCATAAAGTTATAACCTCTATCCAAATTTTTGAAAGTTGGATTTCGGTTGATTTGTCCATTGGGTGCAATACTTTGATCAGACAATATATTATCTCTTTTTTCCTGAACATTAAAAAGGAAATGCAATTTATCTCCGGCATTAAGCATCCCGAAACCTATAAAATTATCGGTATTATCATCGTATTGAGATTTACGGATCACATTACTCCATTCCATTTTACCGGTTTTATCAAAAGAAATCACAGTTACATTGTCTGCATAGTAACGTGTCATATTATTATTGAATGTATTAATACGCCACCATGGATAAAAACCAAGAGGACTATTCCAACTGTAGTAATCCAGTTGCGACCAGTAGGGAGACCCATAGAGATAATCCCATCGACTCAATGTATTGCCACGAGAACTACTATAAGCAGATTCAGAAATTACAATAAATCCTCCGTCTTTCCGAAGAATAATATTATTTAAAAAAAAGTCATTAAAAGCCGTTTTGGAATTGCCTTCATTACGTGCATCTGTTCTGAACTCATCAGAAAATACAGTAGCGGTATTAAGCATTTCTTTTTGGGCATCTTTATCCCACAAATAATAATATAAACCATCAATATTTCCTCTTCTTTGTTTACTATAATAAGAGGTAACAATGTAATGTCTGTTTAAGTTATCTGCTTTAATACGAATATCATCGAGATAAAATCCTTTGATAGACAAATCAGCAAATTGTACGAAATCTGCATTGGCTTTTTTAGTAACCAGAGTCACTTTATTGATATTATCATTTTGAGAAGTCCCTGATGCACGAATACAGGCCATATCACCATCATTGTCTAGCATAAATTCTGATAAGAAATCATTCCGTTGTGGCATTTCAACTCCTACCCTGCTTTTTTTGAGCAGATTCAAATCCTTGTCAAATAAGGCTGTAGTTAAAACATGCATTCGATCGTTTCGGCTGCTGATTTTAAAAATCATGATTTTCTGCTTGTCTTCACTAAACAAAACCGTATATACATTACGATTACTTACATAAGCCATATTACTTGTAGTGTCTAACTGAATAGGATCTCCTACTCGTTTACCTTTCGAGTCAAATTTTACTGCCATGCAATAAAATACATTCCTGCGCTGGTACTGATAAAACATATACGCAAAACCGGGATAAATCTGGAAATCGGCACTGACGGTACGTTCAGGTAGAAAATCGAGTTTATTCTTTTCTATCATTTTCATGCCATTATCAAATGCACACATGAAACCTACATCCCGATAACTCTTGTATACCAAAATATTTCCATCTACTTTACCCAAAATCTCAAAATTCATCGCACGGGCATCATCTCTGTCCGGCTCTGAGTATACAATTTTTTGAGCGAAAAGAGAAAGACCTGTCAGAAAAAGAAGACATGTCAGTAAGAAGAGATTTTTTTTCATTTCCGGCCCGGTTTTAAGTATTTCAAATGTAAGATATATGTCGTATACATGGTAAGTACGGTCTGAACCTACTGAATGTATGGGTTTTTTACCCTCAAACAGCTACCTAGTCCATTAGTTGCCTGTATGGCGGTGAAATAAATCTTAATTTCTTGTTTTGAATACTCTTTATCGGTACTTGAAATTTCCTATACATTTGTTAAAGATTCAGGCACAAATGCCGGACTCTACTTGGAGTGAGTAAGAATTTAAACAAGGTTACCTCTGCAGGACTCATCATTGCACTAGGTATCATCTACGGCGACATCGGTACTTCCCCTCTTTATGTACTGAATGAAATCATTCATGGAAAAGTTATTAGTGAAGCACTAATCTTAGGGTCTTTGTCCTGTGTAATTTGGACACTCACTCTACAAACTACGATTAAATATGTGATCCTGACGCTAAAGGCAGACAATAAAGGCGAAGTTGGAATCTTTAGTTTGTACGCATTGGTACGAAGAAGAAAAAAGTGGTTAGTAGTACCCGCCATGATTGGTGGAGCCGCTTTATTGGCTGATGGTATCATCACTCCTCCTATCTCTATAACGTCTGCGATAGAGGGCTTACGACAACTGCCGTCTTTGAGTCATATTCAAACTAGTACCATAGTTGGAATTGTAATTGCTATCATCAGTTTGATATTCTTCATGCAACAGTTCGGAACTGCATCTATTGGTAAAATGTTTGGACCAATTATGCTGGTTTGGTTTGGGATGTTGGCTATTTTGGGTGCAATTCATCTATTAGATGATATTGCTATTTTCAAAGCATTCGATCCTTATTATGCAGTTGAGTTATTAACTATGTATCCGAAGGGGTTTTGGCTCTTAGGTGCAGTATTTCTTTGTACTACAGGTGCCGAAGCCTTATACAGTGACTTGGGTCATTGTGGAAAGGGGAATATTCGTATTTCCTGGATGTTTGTAAAATGCTGTCTGATCTTGAACTATCTGGGACAAGGAGCCTGGTTACTAGCCAATTATGAAGGAGGGCCTATCCCTGAAAATTTAATTGCAGGTGGTTTCAACCCTTTCATTGGTATTATGCCACAATGGTTCAAACTGGCTGGCATCATCATTGCTACCACTGCCGCTATTATTGCCAGCCAGGCTTTAATATCGGGTTCTTTTACATTGATCAGTGAGGCCATGCGTTTAAATCTCTGGCCTAAGATGAAGATTCATTATCCAACAGAAGAAAAAGGACAATTATACATACCGGGTATTAGCCTTTTGTTGTATATCGGTTGCGTGGCCATCGTTCTCTATTTCCAGAAATCTGCTAATATGGGTGCGGCCTATGGTTTAGCAATTACCATGTGTATGATCAGCACATCGATCCTTTTTGCCAATTTCCTTGTTAGCAGAAGAACATTACCCATATGGATCTATATCTATTTAATCGTTTATCTAGCCATTGAATTGTCATTCCTGGTTGCCAATCTGGAAAAATTTATGCATGGCGGTTATGTGACTTTGATTGTAGGCGGTGCATTGTTTGCTGTAATGTATGTGTGGTTCAGAAGTAGAAAAATCAAAAATAGATATGTAGAATTTGTACGGATGGAACATTATATCCCAATGATTCAAGAATTAAGTAATGATAAAACCATCCCTAAATACGCTACACACCTGGTATACATGACCAGTGCCAATAATCCAAAAGAGATTGAGCATAAGATCATGTATTCCATCTTGAATAAAAAACCCAAACGTGCAGATATCTATTGGTTTGTACATGTGGATGTATTAGATGACCCATACACCTGTGAATATTCAGTAGAACATATTATTCCCAACGATATCATTCGCGTTGAGTTCCGACTCGGATTTAGGGTAGAACAACGTATCAATCTTATGTTCAGAAAAGTGGTGGAGGAACTAGTAAATAATAAGGAAGTCAATATCACCAGTAGATATGAGAGTCTGGAGAAGAATAATGTAGTAGGTGATTTTCAATTTATTGTATTAGAAAAATATTTAAGTCAGGACAACGAATTGCCATTCTTTGAGCGTATTGTCATGAAATTGTATTTCTGGCTAAAAGAGATTAGTTTGGGGGAAGAACGTGGTTTTGGACTTGACCCAAGTAATGTTACCATAGAAAAATTCCCTTTGATCGTAGCACCGGTTTCTAAACTGAACCTGAAGCGAGTATATTATGAAGGAAGCGATTTTGAATGAAACATATTTCTCCGGAAGAACTCAAACAAAGAATAGGTGATGGTCAGTTATTCCTGCTGGATGTAAGAGAAGAAACTGAACATCAGGAATTCAATATTGGAGGTAAATTGATACCACTCGGTGAACTCATGCTCCACAGCAACGAAATTCCATTGGACCAACCCGTTGTGGTTTATTGTAAAAAAGGAATCAGAAGTCAAATCGCCATTCAGAAGCTTGAAGAAAAACTTGGCCTCTCCAACCTGATTAATTTAAAAGGCGGGATAGATGCCTGGAAAAGAATTTTTGATCTTTGATTTGTTGATCCCAGTCTGCCGACAGGCAAGTGTGATTTTCGATTCCTTGTTTGCTGTTTCTTATTTCTTATTACTTTCCACTAGTACTTAAGAATATCTCGGATGAAATTATGATACTCATGAAATGACGGTAAATTATTGTGTCCTCCTCCTTCAATTCTAATGAGAGTAATCTTATTTGGATTGAAGCGTTGTAATTTTTCACTATGACTAATAGGTATCAGCCAATCTTTTGTACCATGAATAATATATGTATGGCAATTTACTTTCTGTATCCATTTATCAGTTCTTAAATGAAAGCGAAGTACGTACTTGATAGGTAGTATGGGCATAAAACGTTCTGCCACTTTTTTAAAACTGTAATAAGGTGCATCCAATATCAAATAACGGGGTGTATTATCTGATGCTATTTTGGCAGCAAAACCACTACCCATACTTCTGCCATACACTAGGATATGATGTTGTTGATATTTTTCAGCAAGCTGATCATATACATACTGCATGTCATTCAACATGTCTTTTTCCGTACGCTTGCCCGTACTTTTTCCGAAGCCGCGATAGTCTACCAATACTACATCGTAATCATATCTATAAAAATCCTTAGCATATTTAGCCCAGCCTTTAATACTACGTGTATTACCATGTAGATAAAGAATCAATCCTTTTGGCTCAGCTCGGTAAAAGTGTAAGCCATTGATACGAACCCCCGGTGCAGGGTCAAAAAATAATTCTTCAAAGGGAATATCATACTGAAACCTGAAATCGTGTTTTAATTTTTCAGGCTTAAATATTAGCCGTTCTTGTACCAAATAGGCAAGTACAGAAAGAAGTACAACAGCGAGTGCAATATATAACAGCAGTTGACCCAAAGCAGCGTTTTGCTGTAAGTTCCGAAAAAAGAAGGACTTGATCTTTGATTTTTTGATCTTTGATTTCTTGATCTTTGAATAATGGTTTTCTTGACCTCAAATCAAGAAATCAAAGATCTCCGAAGGGAGTCCTTCGGACAAAAAATCAAAGATGAAAAAAATCCCCCGTTGGCTTAAGATCGTACTCATCGTGTATGCCCTGATTGGGATTGCTTTTTATTCTTTTCAAAAGAAAATATTGTTTCAGCCGGTAGTGGTAGCAAGAGATAGTGTATATCAATTTGAGCAACCCTATCAAGATATTTGGATACCGGTAGATAAGAATAGTGAAACACATATGGTTCATTTCACTGTTCCGGATAGTTTACGGAAAGGAGTGGTACTCTACTTTCATGGCAACCGTGGCAATATCAGAAGGTATCGACGTTTTGTAGAAAAGTTCACTTCACATGGCTATGCAGTATGGATGCCTGACTACCCGGGTTTCGGAAAATCGACAGGTGAACTCACAGAGCAGGCTATTTATGACCAAGCTTTACAAGTGTACAAAAGAGCCAGACAATTTTATCAGCCCAATCAAATTATCATCTATGGAAAATCCATGGGTACAGGGGCCGCTACCCAATTGGCTTCTGTAAGGGATTGTAAAAGATTGATACTGGAAACACCTTATAACAGTATGCGTTCATTGGTGGGGATGTATTTATGGATGTACCCATTAAAAGCCATTTTGAAATACCAGTTCCCGTCGAATGAATTCATGAAAAAAGTAACAGCACCTGTTACCATTTTCCATGGAACCGAAGATGGCGTCATTCCCTACCGTAATGCTGTAAAACTAAAATCAGTCCTCAAACTCGGCGATGAATTCATCACCATAGAAAATGGTGCTCATAGAGATTTGAATACGTTTATTGAGATGAAGAGTAAGATGGATAGTTTGCTGCGCAGCAGATAGCATATGGGTTATGGCTTATAGGGGATAGCAAATGATAAAAGCTAATATTGCTTTCTTAGTTATAAACTAAATCAATAACTATACGCTATGATCTATCAGCTATCGTCTAAAACCGCCCCCCCCTTCCCCACTTTCAATTCATGCTTCCCCCCTACTTTCAACGGATAGTTTTCTCTGGTATGGCTCACGGGGAAATCGAAACAGATGGGGTATTTATATTTTTTGACACGTTCATGGATCACTTCTGTTATGGTGGCGCCGAATGGGATCGTAGTATCTTTTATATCTGTAAATCCGCCAATAATCAATCCGGATAAGTTATTGAAAACCCCATTTCTTTCCAGTTGAATCATCATGCGATCAATATTGTAGATGTATTCGCCAATATCTTCTATAAATAATATTTTCTTTTTGAAATCAAAAGCAGAACGGCTACCTATCATATGTGCCAATAAAGAGAGATTACCGCCAACCAATTCCCCGGATGCAATACCCAATTGATTCAAAGGATGTGCAATAGCACGATATTTGTATGCACCACCCTTGAGTATTTTCTTTAATGATTGAATGTATTCATGTTCATATTCTCCATCATTAAAAGCTGCAGCCATGGGCGAATGCAGTGAACTGGTTTTTAGTTGCGTGTACAAATGACCATGCAATAAAGTAATATCACTATAGCCAATGATCCATTTAGGATTTTTTTTGAATGCTTTAAAATCCAGCTGATCAATGATCCTGCTCATACCATAACCACCTCTGCCACAAAGAATGGCTTTTACTTGTTTATCATCCAGCATCTGCTGCAAATCGTTAAGTCGCACTTGATCTGTGCCGGAAAAATAGTGGGATTGATTTCCTAATGTCTTTCCAATTTTTACCTGATACCCCCATTCTCCCAATACCCGAATACAGGTTTGAGCCTTTTCAATGGGCATAAAACCTGAGGGACAAACGATACCGATGGTATCTCCTTTGCGTAAATAGGGCGGAATCTTGATCATGCGGCAATTTAGCATATTTGCACTTTCAGCGTCTCTTACAAGGCTAATCTGTATTTTTGCAGACTTATAAACCAAGGAAACAGCTAAGAGCGGATTTATGGAGCAACCTAAAAGATATTTGATTACAGCAGCCCTTCCTTATGCGAATGGGCAAAAACATATTGGACACTTGGCCGGGGCTTATCTACCGGCGGATATTTATGTGCGCTATTTAAAAGCACAAAAAAGAGACGTGGTATTTGTATGCGGAAGTGACGAACATGGAACAGCCATTCCTATTCAGGCTACCAAGGAAGGAACCACCGCCAGAGCCATCATTGACAAGTACCACCCTTTAATGGAGCAAAATTTCAAAGATTTGGGTATTGCTTTTGATGTATACCACCGTACCAGCGATCCTTTACATCATGAGACAGCACAGGAATTCTTCACCAAACTGAATAATAACGGTGATCTTGAGATCAAAGAATCAGATCAATATTTTGACGAAGAAGCCAACAGCTTTTTAGCAGACCGATACATCAAAGGAACATGTCCAAATTGTAGTTTCGATAGCGCATATGGTGACCAATGTGAGCGTTGTGGCAAAAGTTTGAGTCCGGATGAACTGATCAACCCGGTTAGTACACTCAGTGGAAAACCACCAGTGAAGAAATCAACAAAGCACTGGTATCTTCCTTTGAATCGCCATGAAGATTTTTTAAGAAAATGGATTCTAGAAGAGCATGCCAATGACTGGCGTTCCAATGTACTTGGACAATGCAAAAGTTGGATCGATGGAGGAT
>JACVCQ010000032.1 GCA_016741945.1 Chitinophagaceae bacterium | reverse complement strand
AAGGTTTTAAAGCTGAAGAATTACGAGATTGGAGTAGTATTGGCATTGGATGTAAGCGAGGAAGAACTGGTAAGTCGTTTATTAAATCGTGGTAAAACCAGCGGTAGAAGTGATGATACCAATGAGTCAGTAATTCGCGCCCGTATTGCAGAATATAAAGCTAAAACTACTGTGGTAGCCAATTACTATAACAACTTCGATAAAGTAGTACATATCAAAGGAGAGGGTTCTGTAGATGAAATCTTTGAGTTGCTGCGTAATGAGATCGAAAAAAGAATGGCTTAATCTAATTATACATAAGAACTTAACAACCAATAACCAACTGCACCCGCTCTTTTTTTGAGCGGGTTTTTTATGCCCAATCGCTGTCAATATGCTGTTAAAGCTGAACCATCACTTCACCTAGTTTCACCCAACAGACTTAGTTTTGCCTCCCCCGTGCTGAAGTGCCGTGGAACAAATGTGTATGATCAGCAAAAAAATGCAACTTGTTTTATTCTGTCTGGTAACAACTACCGGTTTTTCTTTCAAGGAGAAATCGATGGCTATTACAAACAAGCATACATCAGTTTCGCATTTGAATGCATTCAAAACCATCTATGACAACTTGGATCTGGCATCTTTAGGGCTTTCCAAAAAAGCCTATGAATGGGCATTGGCTGGTTATGAACGCTTAAGATCTGGTGGACAAATTATGCAAGATCATATTTTATCTGTAGTTGACTTTAGTCTACCCTCTAATCAGAAAAGATTGTTTGTGATTGATATGCTGAAAGGAGAATTGCTCTTTCATACCTATGTATCACATGGAAAAAATTCAGGAAAATTGATGGCCAAAAAATTTTCGAATAAAGCCAGCAGTTTTCAAAGCAGCATTGGTTTTTATACCACCGGGGAACCTTATCATGGAAAACATGGTTTATCACTTCGCTTGATAGGCAAAGAAAAGGGTATTAATGACAAAGCATTACAACGGGGTATTGTTATTCATGGTGCCGATTATGCAGAAGAAAAAATTGCCACCAAGCAAGGTTATTTGGGAAGAAGTTTGGGTTGTCCGGCAGTGCCTCAATCTATTCACCGCGAATTGATTACAACCATTCAAAATGGCAGTTGTTTTTTCATCTATGCACCGATGCTCGGTTACTTCAAACAGTCAAAATTCATTTAATCATTTGTTCTGACCGTACAACATTTTTTAACAGATAATTGCCCTTGCATGCTGTCTATCTTTATCGCAAGGTGCAACACGTAGAATTTTTTCATACCGACCATTTCGAACAGAATTACAAAAGGCAAAAAGCAGCTTTGTCTATTTCGTATTTTATCGACTTCTTCTGGGAAACAGATTTTGACCGTTTGTGGGAGCTTTATCCTAAAGGCTTTTCAGATGCTTTATTCCCAAATACAGGTTATACCTATCTCATTAACCTAGGTACCCCTTTTGTAATGCAGGTAGGAGAAAAGCGTTTTGATATGAAAGCCGATGGTTTTCTTCCCAGACATCGCGCTATTGAATGTTTTCACCAAAAAGGAAATAAGCTTTTTGGAATCAAGTTCAAGATCTCACCCGTTATTTTTCAAAAAAAGATCAACTTCTCTGAATACCGTGAATATATTTTTCCATTAAGCTATTTGATGGATTCTGGCATGTTGATTCAAATAAAAACCTGCCACTCTTTTGAGGAGCGCGTATCGATTCTTACAAGCTATTTCGAAAAGATCATTGATCAATATTCCGGTTCTTTAAAACCCATTGAGATTGTTTCACAAATATTAGCTCATTGTGAAACTAAAAGAGATTTTATAACCCCGGTTGAAGATTTTGCCAAACAATACAATATCTCTTCCCGAACATTACAGCGTTACTTTGAAACAGCTACCAGCATTAGTACTAAAACGGCTATTCAAATCATGCGCATTAGAAAAGCTACTGAACATTTGGCTACCGATCCGGATACTTTTAGCAGTGCAGACTATGGCTACTATGATCACAGCCATTTCTATAAACATCTCAAAAGTTTTCTCCAAAAAAATACAGTTAAAAAATTACAGCCCCATTTGAAATTGTTGGAGAAGTTGCATGGGAGGTAGTTTGTAGTCCATGGTTGATGGTCTATAGCAGAACCCAATTTGTTTTTGCTATGGACTATGGACCATGGACTATTAACCACCCCTAGTTCCCTGCCCTGCTTCTCTCTTCTTCCGACGCCGTTGTTCTTCTTCGGGCGGCTTGTACGGTGTTTTTACCGAAGCGATAAGTGAACGTTACGTTGGCTACTCGTGTTTCACGATAAGCCCTCCATATTTCGATATAATTATTATAAGTAATGGTTGCACGTGGTAAGTTGGTCCAGAAAATGTCTGTTACATTGAAACGAAGAGTTCCTTTTTTATTTAAAATAGATTTCTGTACACCCAATGCCAATCCCCATTGCGGACGTGCTACCATGAAGCCGTATTGTCCACCGGAATTGTAATTCAAATTCAATTCACTCAGCCAGCCTTTACCCATCGTGAAATTATGATTGGTTCTAATATCAAACGCCGGTTTGCCATTGTTGAGAGTTGTGCTACCTAGTTGTCCATTAAAATGATTATAAAATACGTTTCCATTATTCACCATATTCCACCAACTATTGATTCGGAATGGAGCAGAAACAGTAAGTCCATAATAATCTTGCGAGCTTAGATTAATAGGTATTTGTACGGTAACATTATCATTGGATGGTAAATTCGGGAATACATCTTTAAATCGGGCAATAGCAATATTCTGATTCTGCTTTGTATGACTATAACCAAAAGTGAAATTAATATTCTTCATCGTATAACTTAACTCATAAGACCAGGTTAATTGTGGAAGCAGTCCGGGTCTACCTGTAGAATATGTCGTTACATCAATCAAAAACAAGAAAGGGTTCAATTGTCCGTACCCCGGACGATCAATTCTTCTGCTCACAGATAAGCCGAGTGTTTGATCCTCTTTCAATTTGTAATTGAAGAAGGCGCTTGGGAATAATTGAAAATAAGAAGAATCAAATTTTTGATTGCCCTTGATCTGATGTGTATTGATATTCGTATGCTCTCCTCGTAGGCCCAATTGAATATTGAACTTCTTAAACTCTTTACTAAAATTCACATAAGCTGCGTTATTGTATTCATTGTATTTAAAGCGATTGGTTTTATTGATATCATCTTGTGGAATACCGGTACTCATATCAAAGAACTTGGCATCGTTATCTGCTGATACATAACTTGTTTTTCCACCCACTTCAAATCTGCCTCCATTTTTAAATGGATTAGCATAATCGATTTTAGCCGTACGTAAAATCAGCTTACCTTCCTGATCACCATCCAAAATATAATCAGGTTGTAACAGTGTACCATTGAGATTATAATACTTAGTAGCCACCCTTGAAAGTGAAGAAGAATTATATTCCCCATAATCAAAATCAGCTGTTAATTCTTTACCGGTCGTATTGAATGCGTGTTTGAAATTAATATTGGCTACTACATTCTGAGCACCATCATTATTATTGGCTAATGTAGCAAAGGTTGATGCTTTTTGTTTTTGTGCATCGATCACATCCGATGCATTGATGGTTTTTCTTGCAAAGTCATTGAAATTAGCACTTACCACTGCTCCAATGATTGTTTTCTTTGAAGGAAACAAATCAATACCTATACGGGTATTATGAAAATGAAATGGTGACGTGGTATAATTATCTTTTAGGTCACCTCCACTATACACTTTATTATCATCGAAAAAATTTCTATCCAAAATCAAATGATTCATGTTCTTCCGATATCCATATGTATAGTTACCAAATACATTGATTTTCTTATTACGATGATTGAATGTAAGTCCTGCATTCGATTTAGGATACACCCCTTGTCCGTAGCCTAGTGTCATAGTACCATTGGTTCCTAAACGTTGGTCTTTTTTCATTCTGATATCAATGATTCCAGAATTTCCCGCTGCATCATATTTTGCAGAAGGATTGGTAATAATATCTATTCTATCAATCGTATTTGCAGGTAAACCTCTGAGATAGTTCGCTAAGTCAGCGCCAGACATTGGCGTAGGTTTTCCATCTATCATAATAATCACACCTTGTCTGCCTCTTAACCCAATCACATCATTTTGATCTACACTCACACCTGGCGAGCGTTCCAGCACTTCTAAAGCAGAACTTCCTGCACTTACAATACTGTTATCTACATTTACTACAATGCGATCTGTAAGTTTCTGAATAAACGGTTTGCGACCGGTAACCGTTACCTCACTGATACTGTTAGTAGCCGTTTGTAAAGTAATCACTCCTACATTGACCACATTGTCTGATTCAAGAAGGGAAATTGGGTCTGAATAAAGGGTATTATAACCTACCATTGAGATACGAATGCGATAATTACCTGTTAACAAATTTTCGAAAATGACCTCCCCGGTTTTATCACTAACCGCCGCTTTAATAAGTGATGAATCTTTCAGCCGCAATAATTCAGCTGTGGCATTTTCCAAGACAAGTTGTTGCTCATTTCGAATAGCAATACTGATTTTTCCCTTTTTGGATGATTGTGCAATGGATGAAATACTTATAAAGACCAAGCCCATTGCGTACAAGTATAATTTTGCCATCATTTTTATTTTAAAAGTCAAATATGAAATTGTTCGTAGAAAGGGACTTTCATTTTCTTTTGAACTGTAAAACAAGCCCAATGAGTGGAGTTTGGTCAAAAAGAAGCAGTCCGATTTTTACATTGTTACTATCGCATTTATAGCGTAGGCCTGTGTCTACTTTTTTATATTTGTTACATGCAATCGTTATTATTGTTACATGGGGCCATTGGATCGATGGAGCAACTGTTTCCCCTTAAGGAGGCGCTTAGTAAACAGTTTGAAGTCTATGTCTTTAATTTCCCCGGACATGGCTCAAATGTATCTTTTGAACCTTTTTCAATCGAAGCTTTTGCAAAAGCGACATCCGATTTCATAGAAAAAAATCAACTCTATAATCCGTTGGTATTTGGTTATAGCATGGGAGGTTATGTAGCCGTTTATTTAGAAGCCACTTGTCCGGGTACTTTTCGAAGCATTGTTACACTGGGAACCAAATATGAATGGAATGAAGAAGTTGCGAAGAAAGAAACGAAGATGTTACAGCCAGATCTGATTGAGCAAAAGGTGCCAGCATTTGCACAACAATTAGCGAGTAGACATGGCGTAATGGAATGGAAAAATGTGCTACATAAAACAGCTGCTATGCTGTTAGATTTGGGTAAACATCCGCTACTTCCTATCGCTTCTTTGCAAAATATTACCTGCCCGATCCTTATTTTACTAGGCGAAAAAGATAATATGGTGTCGATTGAAGAAACACAAAATACAGCTACAGCTTTAATTAATGGATATCATGAACTTTTGCCGAATAGCATGCATCCGATAGAACAAGTAGATGTAAGGTCATTAGCAGAAAAGATCAATGTATTCTTTTTGAATCATTGATGGTATATCTTAATCAACAACTTCAAGAACTCTTCGGGTTCAAACGGCTTGGTGACTATAGCATTGATAGAAAGATCGCGTGCGCGGTCTTCTACTTCTGAAGGCAAACTGGCAGTAAGTGCTACAATTGGGATATTAATTCCTTTGCTCCGAATAATCTTTACCGCTTCATATCCATCCATCACGGGCATATGCATATCCATTAAAATCATTTTATGCTTATCAGTATCCAACTTACGAACAGCTTCCTCTCCATTTATTGCTACATCAATCGTTGCTCCCCATTTTTCCAAAAATGTTTTTGCAACCAATACATTCAATTCGTTGTCTTCGGCCATCAATAAAAAGAGACCTGAAAGCGGGCGACCCTTTTCAAGATCTTCCGGTACGGTTTCACCTTGAGAGAAATTAAATGCTTGTGATATAGGGAAGGTTTGTGTAAAAAAGAAAACAGACCCTTTACCCTGCTCGCTTTTTAATTGCAATTGTGATCCTTGTAATTCTAATATTTTTTTACAGATGGCCAAACCCAATCCGGTACCCCCAAAGCTTCGAGAAGTAGATGTATCAGCTTGGGTAAAGCGATCAAAAATCAGTTTCTGTTTTTCTGCTGCAATACCAATACCGGTATCTTCTACTTTGATAGTGAGTGTTATGTGTTGCTTTTGGATTTTTTCTTGCTGAATAATCAGCTTTACATGACCCGAACGTGTAAACTTGATAGCATTTTGTAAAAGATTGCCAATGACTTGACTTATACGTGTAGGGTCTGCAATAATACGATGATGGAATGCAGGGTCTTTTTCTAATATCATTGCAATCCCTTTTTCATCAGCAAGGGTTTTCAACCCTGATAAAAGATCTTGAGACACTTTTATCAAATCCATATCAATGTATTCGAAATTGATTTTACCTGCTTCAATTTTATTATAATCAAGAATGTCATTTACAATATTCAAAAGATTATTTGCAGAAAAAAGCAACACATTCAACTGTTCTTTCTGGTCTTCCCTAGGTTGATTATCTAGGAGTATATGTGAAAGTCCGATCACCGAATTCAGCGGTGTTCTGATTTCATGTGACATATTAGAAAGGAAATCACTTTTGGCCACTAGTCCCTGCTCCGCTTCTTTTCTGGCCTTATTCAATAAATACGAATAGCGATAAGAAAGAATCAATGATTGCAAAAAGAAAAATGACAAGTAACCAATAAATAACAGTTCTTTTTGAGGTGCAACAAAGTCGAAATATTGTAGGTTAATGATTAAAAATATGATCATCACAACGCCGGTACTCAGTAAAGCATATCCTGCTCCCAATCTTTTTCTCCTATATGCTATTATATACACATAGAATGCATGAGCAATTACAAAAAACATAACCACCAAAAATGGGTTGATCAATTGTGTAAAAACAGAGGGAGGAAAAATCAGCGTGATCAATGATAAAATGATACACGCCCACATTTCAATGGTAGTAATTATCTTATTAGAATCTTCAGGATATAGATTTTGAGTGTATTGTGTAAAAAAGATAACACTTACAAACAAAGAAAGGTATTCCAAATGAATAGTAAGTGCCCAAGGAAGATCCGGAAAAACGGTATGTAATGAATATTGAGAAGTACCAATAATTCGGTAACTGTACGTGATACAGAAAAAAGCAAAATAGAGAATGGTTTTATCATAACGACCAAAGAAGTATAAACCAAAGAAGAAAAGTCCACACATGATTATACTTCCGGTAAGAATAAAATTGAATGCATTGTCTCGATTTCTTTTGCTGAATAACTTTTCTTTATTCCCGATTGTGATGGATTTATATGGTCCTCCTTTTGAGTGTAAGAAATTGGCTACCTGTAAGATCAGATGAATAGTATCCTTTTTAATGAATAACTCCCTAGTAAATTGTTGCCATTTAGGCTTGGTTGTTTCTGCAGAAACCCCTGGTTTCCCTGATTCTACAAAAACCGCATCATCTACAAACAGTTTATAGCTCGTATAAGTATCTGGAATATCAAGTGCTAAGTTTGAGGCATTCTTTGGCAATAAAATGGTAAGTGCATAAGATGCATAGCCTTTGGCTGTAATTTTTTTCCCGCCGATTATAGTGTTATCCCAACGTTTAGGAAAATTTATAATACCGGTCATTTTTTCAGAGGCTTCTCCCGGCTCACATAATTGTTGCCAGCAAATCCTCCACTCACCATCTAATGGAACAGATTGGTTAGATAAATTGATATTTCGCAGATCAATAACACCTTGCTTAGCAATCGGAATTTGTGCAAATGAAGAAAATAGAAAACAACAAAAAAAGATTACGGAAACGAGCCTGCCTGTTCTGTTAAATATTGAATACATACTTGTATGCTTGCTTGTTAAAATTCGCTGCAGGGGGATCAGCGTTTCCGTTTATTAAATGTATTAATTCTTCGGCTAAAAAATGCATTTTAAACTGTTTAGACAGCAAAAATTATACAGCCATTTTTCTTGTAAAAATAGCACCTGTGTTATTGATTTTAAGCCGCTCATCCGTAATCACACTTTTATGTGATTCCATTATAAAAACTGTTACAGCAGTTTTGCACAAACAAACTAAACAACCACATGAATCAATTAACACGTTACAACCCTTTTCATCAGATACATCAGGGATTAAGAGCTATGTTATACCACTGCTCTTTACAAGTACAACATACCGACTTTGCTGACGATGAGCAAGCTTCTAAAACCATTGTACAACTTAAAGAGTTGATTTGGCTTTTTGATGGACATGCGCATACTGAAGACACAAAAGTGTTTACATTAATTGCAGATAAGGCGCCTGAAGTAATTGCAGATTTCGAGCAACAACATGACAAAGACCATATGCTAGCTGCTCATTTACAGGGGTGTATTGAGCAATATGAGGTAGCTGTAAAAACCTCAGATAAGGTTTTTGCGGGCAGACAAATACAGTTTTCTCTTGCTGAGTTTACTGCATTCAATTTGTCGCACATGAATATGGAAGAAGTGATCATTAAAGAATTGATTTGGCAACATTATACAGATGAGCAGTTGCATGCATTAACCATGCAAATCGTAGGTTCTCTTCCACCCGATAAAAATGCACGATACAGCTATTGGATGTTAAAAGGATTACACATCAAAGAGATTGTGGACTGGTTTCGTACAATACAAGCTTCAGCACCAGGTTTTGTAATGGACCAAATGATGGAGCTCGCTGCGGCTGCATTGGATTGCGCTGATTTTAATGAAGTTCAAAAATCTTTGGCAGTGGAAATAGCCTAAATTTTTATTTATTACCAATAGAAAACCCCGCAATAGCGGGGTTTTTCTTTGGGCGTATATGGTTGGGTTAGTATGTACTTTATTGCTGTGGCTTTGTCTCCAATAATTTGAAGAATTGATCCAACATCGGTTGTATAACAATGCGTGTTCTACGGTTAGCTGCACGTCCTTCAGCAGTGGTATTATTTTTCAAAGGGATATATTGGCTTCTTCCGGCCGCTGTCATACGTTTAGGGTCAATTCCATAAGTTTCCTGTAAAATACGCACAACGGTTGTGGCTCTTCTCACACTTAGATCCCAATTATCCTGAATCACTGCTGTTTTAATTGGAATAGAATCAGTATGCCCTTCCACTATAAACTCTATTTCAGGTTGTGCATTTAGTACTTTGGCAACTTTACCCAGTACTTCTTTGGCTCTATCTGTTACTTCGTAGCTGGCACTTTTGAACAAAAGCTTATCAGAAATATCAACATACACTACTCCCTTATCTACTTTGATATTAATGTCTTCGTCATTCAAGTTTCCTATGGCTCCTTTTAAATTCATCACCAATGCCATGTTCAAAGAATCTTTACGGGCAATAGAGCCTTGCAAATCACGTATATAGAGGTCTTTGGCACCTATATTCTCCAGCGATTTTTTAATACTTTCAGCCTGTGCACCTGTTACTACAGATAGATCTTTCAATTGACTCAATACGGTTGTATTGTTTTGTTTGAGAAAGTCAATTTGCTTATTCAGATCTGCCATTTGATCTTCCAATGCCTGTTTACGGGCATTCAACTCATTGTTTTGTCCTTTTGATCTAGCCAATTGATTTTCCAGCTCTTTAATCTGATCTTGTAATTCACGATACTTTCCTTGCATTTCCAGATAAGCACCGCTTAGCTGTACATACTTGGCTTCTGACTCTTTGAATTTTTTACTACTGACACAGGAAAACAGCAGTACAGAAGAAGCTACTGCAACTATAAAACGATTGGTTCTCATGCATTTACGATTTGAAATGTGATGATTCGATCATTATAACGAAAGAACCATTACAATATTGTGCCAAAATATAGAGAAACCACCAGATCAATGCTATTCAAAAACAATCAATTGTTCCGAGCGTAACCAATCTGTATAGGCATACCCGTATTGTTGATCAATATTTTTTCTTTTGATCTTGAGTGTAGGCGTTAATAAACCATTTTGAATACTCCATTCTTCTTTACATACTACCATTCTTGCTAATTGCTCATGATGTTCCAGTTGTGCATTGAGGTTTTGTAGTAAAGTTTCCAGCTCTTGTTGTATATCATTTGCCGGTACTGTTTTCGCCTGTTCTGATAAGGTACACAAGACCAATGCAGCAGGCATACCCGAGCCTACGACGCATACCTGTCCAACATAAGCATGAGCACCTAATGTATTTTCCATGGGAGCCGGTGTAATATATTTACCCTTTCCTGTCTTAAACTGGTCTTTGATTCTTCCGGTGATGGTCAAGTATCCTTCTTCATCGATAGATCCCTCATCTCCTGTTTTCAGAAAACCGTCTTCAAAACATTGGGCCGACAATTCAGGTTCTTTATAATAACCCAACATGGAGGCAGGACTCTTTACTTGTACTTCATTGTCTTTCCCCAATCTCACTTCAACAGATGCATAGGGTTGGCCTACTGTCCCAAATTTGGCAGTATTTTTTTTATTCACATGAGATAATGCCACATTCTCTGTCATACCATACGCTTCTTGAATCATGATTCCCAGTTTTGCATACCATTGTAACAATGCCGGATTAGTGGGCGATGCTCCCGTGAAAATATGCCGTGCTCTCGCAAGTCCCAGTTTTTTACGAATCGTTTTTTTAATGAGCAACCCGATTAAAGGAATTTTCAATAAACGATCGAGTTTGGCTTGTGGCATTTTTTTCAATACCCCTTCTTGCATCTTTTCCCAGATACGAGGTACTGCTAAAAAAACAGTAGGTTGTGTGTGTGCAAGATTTGCAGCAAAAGTATCTAGTGATTCTACAAAATATACCGTACTTCCGGTGAAAATAGTTCCACATTCTACCAGCATTCTTTCTGCGACATGACAAAGAGGCAAATAAGAAAAGAAAATTTCTTTTTTGATCTCAGGAAAATTATCGAGGAAGGACTGAACCGCAAATGCCATGGCATGATAGGTATGCATCACACCTTTCGATTGTCCGGTAGTTCCGGAAGTATACACAATACAAGCCAAAGAATAAGGGTCTATTTCAGGTACTCCTTGTAATGGTTCATGGCTTTTTACTAAATCATTCCAATTGATGCAATCTGCATTCGGATAAAAAGGAAATGTTATCTGTAATAATGAATCAGGTACTCCTTGGCGAATAGCATCCGGATTGTCCAGCTTTCCAATAAAGATAGCTTTGCTCTCACTATGAATAATAATATCTCGCAAAGCATCTGCAGTAATATTGGGATATAAAGGCACTGATACACAACCTGCCATGGCAATTGCGAGATCGGCCATGATCCAGTGTGCACAGTTTTTACTTAGTATGGCAATCTTATCGTCTTTTCCATAACCAAAAGAGCGCAATGCCGCCGCCATACTTCTGATTTGTTTACCGGCTTCAGCCCAGGTAAAATTCTGATATACACCTTTCACCGGTTCCGCTAAAAATAATCTGGAAGGCGTTGCTTTTTCAAACTCACAAAATTTTTCAACAATGTTTGGATAGTTCATCTTTCGGGGGGTTATCATGAATTAAACAAATGATGATTCTTTCAGGTGAGCAAGACCCTGATCCGGAATTTTTCCCTGAACAGATGCATAAAACGTTATGATTTTTCTAAAATCTGCTTCTTCATTGTCGGTGGTAAGAAAGGGCTCCGAAAACCAGGCTTCCTTTCTATTAAAATCCATTGCAGCCATTACAATGGGCACTCTTGCTTTTTTAGCGATATGATAAAAACCGGTTCTTAATCGATCAACTTTTTTTCTGGTTCCTTCGGGTGATAGCGCCAATACAAACTCATCATGTTGTTCAAATAGCTCGGCTACCTGATCTACCATATGCTTATTATTAAATCGATCGACAGGATAGCCGCCCATTTTGCGAAAGAAAAAACCAAATCTTCCCTGAAACAATTCTGCTTTACCTAAATATTTTACATGCGTAAGTCGGAGTACACTTCTAATGGCAAGACCCATTACAAAATCCCAGGCGCTGGTATGCGGTGCGACAATGACGATGCATTTTTTTAGATGGTAAGGGAAATTATTATGCACTTTCCATCCCGTCATCCACAAGTAGATTTTCCAGAGTATTCTCATGGCAGGCAATTGATACAAGATAAGAGATAATTTGAAAATGTGGCAATTTGATCTGCCTTAGGCAGACAAATTGTCCAGTTTTTTCTTCATCGAAAACATTTCATCTCTCAATCTTGCCGCTTCAATAAAATCAAGATCGCGGGCTGCTTTTTCCATTTGTTTTTTGTTGGCATTTATGGCTTTCTCTA
>JACVCQ010000031.1 GCA_016741945.1 Chitinophagaceae bacterium | reverse complement strand
GGGAATCATACTTGCGTGAATGGAAGAGAGATTACTCCCTTTTTCCATGAATGTATGTTCTTCATCAGGACTCTTAAACAATTCGATTGCTGTTGGCGAAGCTTCCATTTCAGTGGTATAATGCTTTTCCACGGTCTTTTGTAAGAATAGTAATACTATAACCAATACACCTAGTATCAGAACTGCAAAAACGATTAAGCGAAATAGCTTTTTTTTAAAATGTTGATTGGATGCTTGCATATTACCAATAGGTATAAGAGAATGTGATAGGGATAACAGGATTGGGCATGTTTTCTACAAAATGCTTTTTAGTGAGCACATATCCATCGCTATCATATGTATATTCAAAACGATCTACCCTTCCGGCGACACCTTGTTTATCTACGGTAATAATTTTTATGGGATTGTTTTTCATGAATACAAATCCTGGTAAAAAATAATCAGTACTTATTTCTTCCGGAACTGCTACTTTACGATCATAACTTTCATATAGCTGTTTGTAATGAAATTCAAATGGATCGTTTAGACGCTGACGCGAATAGTATTCTTTTCTAATAAGATTATCTTGGGTATTGTAAAAAAATAGTGTTTTTGTTTCAGCCAATTCATTCGACAAAGGCACTTTGAATTGTTCCACTATTTCCGTGACCTGATTTTTCTCATTGATGGTTAAAAAGCTGGTTGCAAAAAGGTTATTCAATTGGTTATAGCTTTGAATAATATGGGGTTTACCATCTTTATAATAATACAAACTATAGCCATTAGCAGCTTGCATTTTTAACAGCCGTTTCTGATCATATTGAAAGCTGAGGCTATACTGAGTGATGGCACCATCAGGTCTACTGGTAAATTGAGCAGTATATGTTTGTAAACTTCCATTGGCATGAAAAGTATAGGCCCTGAAATCATTCGTACCATTTCTGATTTCTTTGATCTTTTTTACCACTACCGGAAAGTTGGATGGGGGTACTTCTATTGGTTTGCTACAGGACAAAACTGTGATGCCGGCAATGAGCAACCATGATATATATTTCATACTTGTTTTGGGTTGAATAGAAAACCGAAACTCAGGAATTGTGAATCAAGTAACAACCGCATAATGGTGTGAGACGACAGCTGAAAATTGGGTTGAGTGGTGAATACACTCATCCAATGGTAAGGAAGTATGCAACCTCACATAATTATGTGGTTGAAGGTTTATTGCACCGGAATATTGAGGGTAATCTGTGTGCCTTCTCCGGGCTTCGATTGTATATGGATCCTGCCTTTTAATGCAGCAGCTCTCTTATACATATTACCTAATCCGTTACCATCCGCTTTATCTAAATCAAATCCAATACCATCATCTTGTACCATCATGATCAGTCGATTCTGGTGTAAAGCGAGATGTACTTTTGCTCCTGTAGCTCTTGAATATTTTGCAATATTGTTGACGGCTTCTTTGAAAATTAAAAAGAAATCACGGCGAGCTTCCATATTCAATTTTACTTCCTCAATGGAAGGATCTATTCTGAAATCCAGATCAATATTTTTTGCTTCCAATACACTGGTCGCTATTTCACGCATACGAGCGGTAATTTTTTGCATGGAGTCATTCATGGGTTTGATACTCCATACAATATCATCCATTGCTTCCATCATACGCTGGCTATTATCACTGATCTTACCCAAGTACTCACTTGCACGTACATTGTCTGTATTCAACTTACTTTTTGCCATGGTGCTGAGGATATTAATTGTGCTCAGTGTTGAGCCCATATCATCATGCAAGTCACGGGCAACTCGATTGCGCAGATTTTCTACGGCTAATATTTTATTGATCCGCAGGCGATGGATGAAGTATAAAAGTCCAAAAAACGCCAGACTCAATAAACTCAAGAACCACCATGTTTTCCAGAATGGGGGTTTGATATGAATGATCAATGTGGTGATGTCTTTAGATCTGATACCATCAATATTTTCACAATACACATTGAATACATATTTCCCCGGTGGAAGTAATGAATAATTCACCAGCTTTTGTCTATCCGCTCTTTGCCAGTTTTCATCGATACCTTCCATTTTGTAGTAGTAGATCAGTTTATCACGATTGATATAACTCAGTGAACTAAAATAGAGGCTAAATGAGTTTTGATCATATTTCAATTGTACACGATCTTTTGCAACGAGGGAATCAATCGGTAAATATTCATTGTATAATTTAAAATCTGTGATGTTAACATTGGGTGGCTGTTGGTTATTCTCAAATATTTCAGGTTGAAAAAACATCAGCGCATTCGAGCCGGCAAACATCACAAAACCTTCAGAGCATAAATAGTCTGCCGTTTTTGCTTTTTCACCTAGGATCATGCCATCTCTATTCGCATAGGTATAGATATTATCATTATAAGGATTGTAGCGACAGAGTCCATTATTGGTATTGATCCATAAATAACCGGAACGATCGATTCTTAGTCGCTGAATAGAATTTGAGGGTAATCCATGCTCATAAGATACCACACGTACTTTGCGCGTCTTTTTATTGATGAGGTTCAGGGCTCCGGCTCCAAAAGCGATTGTACTATCATTCAGCTGATCAATATCATTGCCCGTATTAGAGTAAATACCATCGTTTTCTCTGCTATACTGTTGTAATTGTCTGCCTGTTTCACTGTCTATAGCAACAATTCCTCTTCCCTGTATTGCAATCCATAGCCATCCATCTTTATCAAACATCAACTTTGGAATAATTGCAATACCAAAATCTTTGACGACACGAAATTTACCCTTTTCAAAAACAATGATACGACCCCTTTGACTGCTAAACCATAAACGACCTTTTTTGTCTTCTGTGATATAGCGTACGGTTGCATTGGCAAATTCAGGTGGGTAATAATAAGTGGTTTTATCGTTTACCGGATTATAACGGGTAAGAATACCTCCATTGGAACCAATCCAAACGTCACCGGTGGCTTTTTCCTGGTGCATACACCAAGTAAGTGTGATGGCATTTTGTGCTGCTTTGGGCCAATGTGTTGGACGAGATTTGAATATATTGTAATTCTTCCTTTTGAAATTGCGATCCATTGTTACCACACCTCTACCCCAACTGGTTAACCAGTAATCACCATTCCTTAGTTCAAGAATATCTGTAAATTCATGTGCACCATTATCATCGGTAATCAGCATGTTCTGAACACCATTACCTCCATTACCCGGTGAAGAGAAAAAAAGCCCCTCATTGGTAGCTACCCAAATTCCTCCCTCTCTGTCTTCCATTACCTGATGCACTACTTCATAATGAATACCCACTCTTTTTAGAGGATCACTTTGATAAAAGACGAATTTTTTTAGCCGTTCATTATAACTGAATAATTTGTCCAACCCCAAAACCCATAAACCGCTTTTCGGTAATTCTGCCATGTTACGGTATTCACCATATTTGCCTGTAAATACCACCAATCCGGTTGTATCTTTTAGGTAATGAGTTCCTGTTGAGTCTAAACAGTGAACTACTTCACCACCCCCAGCCCATACAGGCCAATTATACAACCAGTATCGTCCTTTTTTATCAATGAAAATATTGGCAATGCCCTCTTGCACCCGCCAATTATCCAGCAGCGGAATTTTTTTGGGATTATGGAGTCTGGTATATGTTTCGCCCGATGTATAGTCGTAAGCAGCCAGACCTTTATCACCGAATGTGAGCCATAGTAACCCATTTCGTGGGTCTTCTGCAGATTTAATACCAAAATTCCAGTTATCAGGAACACGAAATGGCGCTGAATCAGTAAAAGCGCCAACCGTACTGTCGTATTGTAAAATACCGATCGGTTGAATAGACAAGTAAATATTTTCTTTGCTATCCTTCCACAATCTTACATTGATTCGCGGGGGAATTGGTTTTTTGGATTCAATCGGAATCTTACGATAGATAAATTTGTAAGGATCAAAAACACCTACTTCTCTCAATTCGGGAAAGTATAACCATAATGTTCCATTAGCACCCGGAACAATATATTCAATAGTAGATACGGGAAGCGGGTCACTCCCTTTTTTACCGGAAAGAAAAAAGTTCACAAACTTACTACCATCAAAACGCTGTAAACCGTTTACGCTGCCGATCCAGATAAAACCCTTTTGGTCTTGGTGCAATGCATGTACATCATTACTGGCCAGTCCATCGTCAATGGTTAACTGCGTAAAGCTATAGCCTGCTTGTGCAGCAGAATCAACAGCAATACTCAGCCAAAGGGTCCATAAAAAAATGATACGAAGCAGCACATTACAAATCTACTATCTGGCAGGGGTATAAAAAACAGCATATTTATGTGAGTGGTCAACCCGTTAATTCTTGTTTTCGAGCATTCGTAAAGCCTCAAAAAGTTGGGCGGAAATACTGTTTGATGAATAAGTGTTCAAATGCATATCATCTATTGCTGAAACAGGAATAATACGTTTTGTTGAACTGGAGATAAAAGCTTCTTTGGCAGTACGGATCTCTTCTAGATTAACCGATCTCTCTTCCACCTGCATTATTTCCCGAGCTACGGAAAGAATATTAGCCCTTGTAACTCCTTTCAACATCCCTGAATCGGGTGTTACGAGCACATTGTCTGGCGTAATAATAAAGAAGTTAGAACGCGGACATTCGCTCACCCATCCATCGGAATGGTATAATACATCTTGCGCATTTTGCTTTTTGATCCAGGGTTGTAACCAAAGGGCCATCAGATAATCCGTAGTTTTTACCTCAGGTAATTGTCTGCTGTATGAGTAGGTAACAAGTTGATACGGCGAAGTCAACATATTATCCGGTGGCTCAGGAATAGGTTGTTGTACAATGATGAGATGCGGCTCCACAGGGGTATATCCATCTGGAGAAGCGCCACCGGTTACTGTAATACGAATACCGGAATGTTGTAATTGATTTTGATGGATCATGGATTGAATGATGGTAATCAGTTCTTCTTTGCTATACGGTAATTGTAAACGCATGTACTCCAATGAACGATACAACCGATCGATATGCTGCTGTAGAAAAAGGGGCTGTGACCCTTTTACCCGCAAGAAATCAAAAACACCATAACCACGTTGTAAACCCAGATCGTTGACGGGGATACTGGCGGCTGTTGAATCAATAAATGTTCCGTTGATATAACTAATCATGATGCAAGTAAGAGTTTTTTGTATAATAGAACACAGATTCTCATGATTTTCATGATCAAGCGGATAGGTTTTAAAAAAATCATGATTGATCATGACTATCATGACAATCCGTGTTCCATCCTCCTCATTTAATCTTGTTATACTTCTTTAAAATTTCTTTCACTCTCTCCACCGGCAATCCCGGTATTTCACGGTTATTTTTTCCTTTCATCGTAACAGACATGAACAAAGAATTCAATACCGCTTCTTCAGTAGCTTCAATGGCTGCAAGAAACAAAGGTGTAACAGCATCATTCACCAATAATGAGGAACTGATTGTTTTAGTACGGGCTACATGCGGCACTCTCAAACTACTATCTGTTGAAAATGTAATCACATAATCACCACTACCATTGGAAGCGATACCTCCTGTTTTCGCCAATGCCATGAATGCTCGTTTGGCTAAACGTTCCAGGTTGCGACTATCTAGTGGTGCATCAGTAGCCACTATAATCATACAAGAACCATCTGATTTTTTACTCAACTCTTTGCTAAAACTAAACTGACCGAGTTCTTGTCCAACAGGTGCTCCATTGATTTCTAATACGCCACCAAAATTCGTTTGTACGAGTACGCCAACAGTATATCCACCTAAACTTTCCGGTAATTTTCTGGAAGCAGTACCGATACCCCCTTTAAAACCAAAACAAACAGTACCTGTTCCGGCACCCACTGAACCTTCTGTTACCATTCCATGTGAAGCTGTATGGATGGCATTCAGTACATCTTCTTTGCGCACATGTCTTCCTCGAATATCATTCAGTCCACCATCATTGGTTTCTCCAACAACTGCATTCACAGATTGTACTTCTTCATTCCCTTTTTGAGACAGTGTATAATCAATCACTGCTTCCATGGCTGTGGCTACACTCAATGTGTTCGTGAGAATGATGGGGGTTTCGATATTACCCAGTTCTTTTACTTGTGTGCTGCCTACCAATTTTCCAAATCCATTTCCTACATAGATAGCAGCGGGTACTTTTTGCTGAAAGAGATTACCGGTATGGGGTAAAATAGCAGTAACACCGGTACGTATATCAGTGCCGCGAATCATTGTGGTATGTCCTACTTGTACACCTTTCACATCAGTAATGCTGTTTAGTTTTCCGGTTTCGAGCACACCTATTTTCAACCCGACCTCACGCGCTCTTTGCTGTGCAGTTGAATAATGGAAACAAAGTATCAGTAAAAAAGCCGGTACTATTTTCATGAGCTTTGTATTTAAAACAAAACTAAATATACCAATATCAATTGTGATTCCCCTCCGTGCCGTACTCTGCTTCCTCTGAGGTTTTTTTAACCACAGCGTTACACCGAGTTTGGCACAGAGTGACACGGAGAGTCTTTGTTTACCGATTTTAGGGTTCATTCATCAAACTCCTTATAAATCTTGTCTGTTCTTTCTTAAATTACCGCTTCATTTTAATTACTGTTATGAGAAAATTATCCATGGCCTTGTTTTCTTTGATGGCTTGTTTACAGTCATCGGCTCAAAACGATCCGAACTGGATGCGTTATTCAGCCATTTCACCCGATGGTAAAACCATTGCATTTACGTACAAAGGAGATATTTATAAAGTACCCACTTCAGGGGGTACTGCCACCATGCTCACTTTGCATGAAGCCAATGACCTTATGCCGATTTGGAGTAAAGATGGCAAACAGATTGCTTTTGCAAGTGATCGTTATGGCGATTTTGATATTTTTCTGGTAGCTGCCGAGGGTGGAGAGCCTAAGCGACTTACCTATCATTCCGTGCCTGAATTTCCTTACAGCTTTACAACAGATAATAAATCTGTACTCTTTGGTTCAACCCGTCAGGATGCTGCGAGTAATCGCACTTATCCTACCGGTTCACAACCCGAGTTGTATAAAGTATCTGTGAATGGAGGTCGTGTAGAGCAAGTGCTTACCACGCCTGCAGAATGGGTGAACCTAAGCAGCAATGGACAATTTATGTTGTATCAGGATAAAAAAGGAGGAGAGAACCAATGGCGTAAACACCATACTTCTGCTATTGCCAGAGATATCTGGATCTATGATAACAATGCAAAAACACATAAAAAGATTACCACATTCAATGGAGAAGACAGAAACCCTGTTTTCTCCGATGCGGATAAAGCATTTTATTATTTGAGTGAAGAAAGTGGTTCTTTCAATGTACACAAATTGGGAATTGAAGGTGGTAAGTCTCAGCAATTGACCAGTTTCAAAAAGCACCCTGTTCGTTTTCTCAGTGTATCGAATGATGGTACGCTTTGTTTTGGTTATGATGGCGAACTGTATACCATGAAAGGAAATGCACGTCCACAGAAAGTGAGTGTCAATATTGTCACTGATATACGCAGTAATAATACAAGAGTGGTGCCTGTGAATGGCGGCGTAAGAGATATGGCTGTTTCTCCCAATGGAAAAGAAGTAGCTTATATCTTCCGTGGTGAAGTATTTGTTAGTAGTGTAGATGGTGGCGTTACCAAAAGAATTACCAATACCCCGGAGCAAGAAAGATTGGTAAGTTTTTCTCCGGATGGTAAAACGTTGCTATATAGTTCTGAAAGAGGCAATAGCTGGAAAATATTTGAAACCAAAAAACAAAGAAACGAAGAGCCTTATTTCTATGCCTCTACTGTATTGAATGAAACGGCAGTTATTGCTAACAACAATGAAAACTATCAGCCTGCTTATTCACCTGATGGGAAAGAAATTGCTTTTATTGAAAATAGAATGACACTGAAAGTGTACAATATCGCTACCAAACAAACCAGAACCATTCTTACTGATAAAGAATTATTCTCGAATGGAGATAATGATCAGTACTTCCAGTGGAGTCCGGATGGTAAATGGTTCTTGTTTGACTATTCCGTTCCGGGAGTTGCTCCGGGTGAAGTAGGACTAGTATCTGCAGATGGAAAAGGGAAAGCCATCAACCTAACAGAAAGTGGGTTCAATGATAGTCGTGCAAAATGGATACTAGGCGGAAAAGCCATGATGTGGTTCAGCAATAGAGATGGTTTGAAAGCGGTAGCACAGAGTGGCGGTGCGCAGGCAGATGTGTACGCAATGTTCTTCACACAAGAAGCATTTGACAAATTCAAACTGAGTAAAGAAGATGCTGCATTGCAAAAAGAAATAGAAGACACAAAAGCCAAAGCAGATACCAGCAAAAAATCAGCAGCAAAAAAAGACAGCGTGGTAATTGAGTGGGAAGGATTGAATATGCGGAAAGCCAAATTAACCATCCATTCATCTCAAATGAGTGATGCTTTGGTAAGTAAGGATGGAGAAACACTTTACTATCTCACACGTTTTGAAAGAGGAGTAAATCTCTGGACAACCAATTTGCGTACACGTGAAACCAAGATGCTGGTAACCTTAAATGCACAAGGTGGCAATATGGCATGGGATAAAGAGCAGAAAAACATTTTCTTATCTGCTAACGGAGGCATTTCAAAAATTGAACCCAACAGTGGTAAAAGAGATATCGTAAGTATCAATGGTGAAATGACATTGGATATAGCAGCGGAAAGACAATTCATGTTTGAGCATGTATGGCGTAGAACCAAAGAAACTTTTTATACCAGAACCATGCATGGTATCAATTGGGATAGTTATAAACCCGATTATGAGCGTCATCTTGCGCATATTGGTAACAATTTCGAATTTGCAGAAATGCTGAGTGAATTATTGGGTGAGTTGAATGTGAGTCATAGTGGTGCTTCTTATAATTCATTTGCTGCCAATGCGGATGCCACAGCTTCTTTAGGTGTTTTCTATGATCAGAATTATAAAGGAGTAGGGTATAAGATTGAAGAAGTGATCAAGGGCGGTCCATTGGATCGAGCGGATATCAATGTCAAACCCGGAATGATCATTGAAGCTATTGATGGTATCATTATTGCAGCAGATACCGATATTGCTCAATACTTGAATCGTAAAGCCGGACAAAATACATTACTGACCCTTGTTGAGGGTACTACCAAAACGGAAGTAACCATAAAACCTATTTCAACCGGTGAAGAAAATGGATTGTTATACAGAAGATGGGTGAAGAAAAATCAGGATGAGGTGGAGCGGTTAAGTAATGGTCAATTGGGGTATGTACATATTCCCGGTATGAATGATAATGCGTACAGAACGACTTATGAAGAGATCATGGGTAAGTATGTCAATAAAAAAGGAATTGTAGTAGATACCCGTTTCAATGGTGGTGGAGACTTGGTTGCAGATCTAGCCATGTTCTTGAGCGGTAAAAAATTCTTTGATTATACTACGGATACCAGAAGCAATGGCTATGAACCCAATTTCCGCTGGACCAAGCCTAGTATCTCTATCGCTAATGAGGCTAACTACAGTGACGGACATTGTTATGCATATGCTTACAAAGAATTGGGCATTGGTAAATTAGTAGGGATGCCTGTACCGGGTACCTGTACTTTCGCAGGCTGGGAATCTTTGCAGGACAATAGCATTCGTTGGGGTGTTCCTCCGGTTGGTGTGAAAGGTATCAGAAATGAATACCTGGAGAATTCGCAAACAGAACCGGATATCAAACTGATGAATGATTATGATGTAGTCATCAAAGGTCGTGACCAGCAGTTGGAAGCTGCGGTAAATGAGTTGTTGAAACAACTGAAGTAAAGCTAGTAAAGCTTCAAGTTGCTGGCTACAAGCCGCAAGTGTGAAACAAGAAATCAATTTTAAATAGCGCCGGACTAATGTCCGGCGCTATTTTTTGAAAAGGTTCAAGTTACAAGGAACAAGTTTCAAGAAAGGCGCAAGAATCAAGAACCCAATTTAAATTGCACCGGGCTAAAGCCCGGCGAAATCTTATTGAAGGAATTGTATGCCGTACAAATAAATTATTAGAACTTATTGAACCTTTCGTGCATTCTATTGTAAACGGATTTTAAAGGTGGGCTTTGTCCTTGATAAAGACTACCTTATTATTCCCTGCTTAATAACAACACATGCTTAAGAAAATCACTCAACCCTTGGTAATGCCCTATTGGTGGCAGGACCTTATCATCGCAATTCCCCGAATAGTATACGGTTATCTTTTAACAGCTGATTTTGGAGCTGCAAAGTTTGGACTGCCTTGGTCACCTAAAGACAATAATTTGGGGTTTTTCGAAGTAGCTTTTTGGTTTCCGGAAGATGTAAAATCGTATGGTGGTGTTTTTGCTTTGTTCCCTGTGTTTTTTGCATGGATGGGAGCTTTTAGTGAAGCCGTAGGTGGTATCTTTTTAGTATTGGGCTTACAAACAAGACTATTTTCTTTTCTGATAGTTTGTACCATGGCCGTAGCTGTTTTTGTTCAGCAAATGGGTAATGGTATGTGGAACATGCTTCCCGGTATGGGATTTCTTTGGGTAGCCATGTACACTATGATACTTGGATCAGGTAGGTTTGGATTAGATTATCTCATTTCTAAAAAACAATTGACCCATGCGAAATAATATTGTATACCTACTTTTAACTGTACTGTTGATCTCAGGTTGTGTGCAGAAAACCTATCAAAAAACGGTGGTGTTTGAGTTGGATGTGAGCCAGTCGAAAGATATTAAAACCGTAGGTGTCCGTGGAAATGATAAACCGCTGAGTTGGGATAACAGCACTCCGATGAGTGCGATTAAAAAAGATACGACCTATACAGTGACTGCCACTTTTATTACCGGCTACAAATTCACAGAAGTAAAATTTACAGTGAACGATGAATTTGAATTGAAAGGGAAAGATAATAGACGCATCAATTTTTCAGAAAAGGATACAACCTATTACAAAGCAGTTTTCGATAAAGCAGAACAATAACTTTTGGAAAGTTTTTTAAAATTTCCAAAAGTTTAAGACTGATATAATGTTGTATATTGAACTGTGAAATTATTTTTAATAGCGATATTCTTAATTTCCTTTTCAAAGACTTATGCATGTAGTTGTATAACTCTTCCTTTTGATCAACATTATCAGCAATCAGACTTCATCGCAGTTGCAAAAATTACCTATATCGATTCTTCCTTGCATGAACAGGATCAAAGAGATATTGAAATTGAGATCATCACGCTGTATAAAGGTATTGCAGTTACAAAACTAAAAATTGATAATTATCTAAAGAGCATGTGCGGAGTCTATACTCCGTTAAATTCTACATGGCTCATCTTTGCAAATAAAAATAAAGAAGGAACGCTTTCATTTGACTATTGCTCAAGATCTGTTCAATTAGATCCAATAGGAAACCCATACTTTGATGCCCAATCTAAATCTCGTTTTGATGCTTCTATATCCAGAATGTTGAAAGTACTTGATTTCCTAAAAAATTATCAATACACTTTCGTTAGTGAAACAAATATAATGGTGAGTGAAAAAAGTCGGCGAGACAGCAGTCTAAACGAATTAGAGGAGCCAGCCTATAATTTTGCTGCTTATGAGTTGAGTTTTGAACCGGGGCAAACTGTACATCAAATTCAGACCCTGAAATCTTTTCAAAATAAACTGCTTACAGAGACAATAAAAGAGCACTTGCAAACAGCTAAAGTTCATTCCTATCCAAAAAATACACAAGCCGATTCGGCGCATAAGCTTCTGATACTATTTTTCTTCTATGCTAAAGAAGATGATTATCCAAGCTTTGTAAGCAGGTATTTTCTCTAGTGAACAATAACTTTCGGAAAGTTTTAAAACTTTCCAAAAGTTAGCACCAGAATAATAATATTCCGGAAAGCTTAAAATCAGCACTAATGTTGAAAGTCAGTCTGACAAGTTAAGTTTCCACTGAAATTCTGATTCAGTTTCACCTGTTTTTGTAAAATTATTTTTGACTAATACTTTGAATGAAGCAAAGTTCTCTTTGTTAGTAGAAGCCATTATTGCTTTAACAGTTTTTTGTTTTTTTGCCCATTCGATCATTCCTGCTACCATCTCAGTCATATAACCCCTTCCCTGGAACTCGTCATAAGTACCATAACCAATTTCAATTTCTCCTTTATCATTCGGTTCCCCGACGATACAAAGATCACCAATCATCTTATTATCTTCCTTAGATATCGCAGTCCAAAGTGTTGAATACAAATAATTCTTACTTGTATCAGCAACATTGGGAACTATTGTTTGTTCGAGTGCTTCTTTCAATTCTTCAGAAATGCCTCTTGAAGTTGGATTTAGTTTTAGCTCCTCTTCCAATGAATTGTCACAACGAATGTATTTAAGTAACTGATGATAAGTAAGTGGTTTAATGATTAGTCTATTTGTTTCTATCATTGCTTTTTGTTCAAGAGGTATGAATTTTATATATGGTTTATCATCACCAAATAAAGATAAATGTATATATCATATTTACTATCTTATTTTATTACAGTGCAGCTATTGTTCTTTAGGTCTTATCCTATTCTCCAAAGTGTGCAATGACTTTTGGAAAGTTTTAAAACTTTCCAAAAGTTAGCACCATTTTCTCTTGAATCTTGTCTTCTTTATTGTTACTTGTATTTTACTTCTTGTATCTTTTTAAATGTCTTTTTTTAAGCTTAGTCTTGCTTAGAATTATTGGCTTTATATCCGATCGCATCCTTAG
>JACVCQ010000030.1 GCA_016741945.1 Chitinophagaceae bacterium | reverse complement strand
ATGTAAGGATAATGGCACGGATGGCACCACCCGTACCGATGAATCCTGCCAGAAAACCTGCGACTCCCCCACCGGCCATGGCATTACCGGTATTTGCTTTCATTTTGAGCTGAGGCTTCCACCAGAAAAGGATGGCGAAGACTACACAAAAAACACCCAATAACAATTCCGCATATTGAAACCTAACTTGGTTGCTGAGCCAGGCACCTACGATCACCAATACAATACTAGGTATCCCAATTTTCCAGATCAGGTTCCATTGAATAGCTTGCCTGAAAAGCACTAGTTTGGCAATATTGCTAAATACATGCAGCAATCCTGTGATTCCCAACACGGTTTTAAAATCAAAGAAAAAACCTGCTAGCGGCACAAAAAAGATTGAAGAGCCAAATCCACCCACTGTTCCTACAATTTCACTAAGAAAAGCCAGCAAGAAAAAGAGAAAAGCATTACTCATAGCGGCTTTATTTGGTTATAGACAGCTGTTTTTATGCGTTAAACTCCTACCTTTGCTGCCCATTTGGAAAAAGAGTTTCTGCCTTAATGAAGATAAGATTTGAGGCTCAACCGATAAAATATCAATAAAATATATATCATGGCCACCGTTACCAGAGAAAACATTGGATTATTGACCGACAAATTGACTGTTACTTTAAATAAAGAAGACTACCTATCAGGTTTTGAGCAGAGTCTGAAGAAATATGCAAAGACTGCGAATATTCCTGGATTTAGAAAAGGAATGGTGCCTGCCGGACTAGTAAAGAAAATGTACGGACAAAGTGTTTTCACTGATGAGGTATTGCGTACAGTTGAAAAAGAACTGAACACTTATCTTAACAATGAACAGCTGGATATTTTTGCGCAACCATTACCATTGGATAACGATGCTCGTGCACTGGATATGAACAATCCTGCTGATGTAAGCTTTGCGTTCGAGATTGGTTTGAAACCCAGCTTCGATATCGACACTAAAAAAATCAAAGTAACCCGTTATGTAATTGATGTAACAGAAGAAATGATTAATCAGGAAGTGGAACGTCTGCAAATCCGTAACGGAAAAATGACCGAGCCTGAAGCTGTTGCTGGTGATGAAAATGTATTGAATGTAAAATTCATTGAGTGTGATGATAATGGCAATGAGATTGAAGGTGGAATTAGCAAAGACAACTCATTATTGGTTAAATATTTTGAAGCATCATTCCGCAAAAACTTCATCGGTAAGAAAAACAATGATACCGCTGTATTGCAGTTGGATAAAGCCTTTGAAGACAAAGAAAAAGAAGCCATTCTAGCTGATCTTGGTCTGACTCCTGCCGATGGTAATCGTTATTTCAAATTGTTGATCACGAAAGTTGGACTGGTAGAGAAAGCAGAGATGAATGCTGAGTTTTTTGCAGCTGTTTATCCGAATGCAGAGATTACAACTGCTGAAGATTTCCGTGCTGAAGTAAAGAAAGAAATTGAAAACTACTATGCGCAACAAGCGCGCAATCAAATCCATGATCAGATCTATCACCACCTGGTAGACCATACCAGTATGGATTTCCCTGAAAGCTTCCTGAAGCGCTGGTTACAAACCGGTGGCGAAAAGCAAAAGACTACCGAAGAAGCAGAACAAGAATATCCAACTTTCATCAACCAATTGAAATGGACATTGGTGAGCAGCAAACTGGCGGCAGACAATAAAATTGAAGTACACCCTGATGATATCCGTGAATTTGCTAAACAACAATTGTTCAGCTACATGGGTGGACAATTGGGCGCATTGGGTGATAACCAGCAGTGGGTGGACGATTATGCCAACCGCATGATGCAGGATAGAAAATACGTAGAGGAAAGCTACCACCGCATCAGTACCGAAAAACTGTTTGGTTTATTGGAATCACAGGTAACTGCAAAAGAAGAAAGCATCAGCGCCGAAGCTTTTGCAGAAAAACTGCACCATCACCACCACTAGGATTTTTGAAGTTTGATTTCTTGATTTTTTGATCTCTGATCTGATGTCAGATGTAAGAAATAGAATTAAGGCCGGATAGTCATATCCGGCTTTTTTTATGAGCTTTCTTAATAAATCAAAGATCAAAAAATCAAGAAATCAAACTTTAGCCCCGCCCTCTGACATGACAAATCCGACATCCTACATCCTACATCAGACATTCCACGTGACTTGTTGTCTTAAACAGAGCTTTGCACAGTATTTGAATAAGGTTTTGTCCGGTGAAATAGCAAATCACTTATCTTCAAAGCGAAAATTGAATCAATATGAATTTTGGAAAAGAGTTTGAGCAGTATGCAGTAAAACACCGTGGTATCAGCAGTGCCACTTTGCATAGTTATCAGCAACACCATGTAACCAATCTCACCCCCTATATCATTGAAGAGCGCCCACTGAATGTAGCCAGTATGGATGTATTTAGTCGTTTGATGATGGATCGTATTATTTTTATGGGTGAGGGTATCAATGATTATGTAGCCAACATAGTTACTGCGCAATTACTATTTTTAGAAAGTACCGACCGCAGTCGCGATATTCAGATGTATATTAATAGTCCGGGTGGCAGTGTATATGCTGGTCTTGGTATCTATGACACCATGCAGTTTATTGGACCCGATGTAGCTACCATTTGTACCGGTATGGCTGCCAGTATGGGACAAATTCTTTTATGTGCTGGTGTGAAAGGAAAACGTACGGCATTGAAACATAGCCGTATCATGATGCACCAGCCCAGTGGCGCCATTGGCGGACAAGCTACTGATATTGAAATTACTGCCCGTGAAATCAAGAAGTTGAAACAAGAATTATATTCCATCACAGCACATCATACCGGAAAAGATGTAGCCACCATCGCTAAAGACAGCGACCGCGATTTCTGGATGACCGCTCAGGAAGCCAAGGAATATGGACTAGTGGATGAGGTTTTGTTGACCAATCCGAGGAAGGAGAAGAAATAGGAAGCCTATTGCTTATAGATCATAGCTTATGGTCTATGGCAACAAATTCTTGCTATACGCTATGAACCATTTACAATAAGCCATTTCAAAGTTAATCAGAATAAAAAAGGAAACATGATACACTCAAAATACATCAACCCCTACCTCATGGAAGATGAGGAGGAGCATGAACCAAAGGATGATAAACAAGAGCAGGCAGGTTTTATGATGAAGAAGATGGAGAAATTGTTCTTTGAAAAAAGAGCGGTTTACTTGTGGGGACCTGTTGAAGACAAATCTGCACGTGATGTAGTCAGTAAATTATTATTGCTGGATGCCGATAAACCCGGTGACGAAATCAAATTTTATATCAATAGCCCGGGTGGTGTTGTAACCAGTGGTATGGTTATTTATGATACCATAAAAATGATTCAAAGTCCGGTGAGTACGATCTGTATGGGACTGGCCGCAAGCATGGGATCTATTTTATTAAGTGTGGGTGCCAAAGGAAAGAGATTTATTTATCCGCATGGAGAAGTGATGATCCATCAACCGAGTATTGGTGGTTACTTTCAGGCAACCAGTGCCGATATTGAAATTCATGCTGAACAAATCCGCAAGACCAAAGAATTGGGGGCTAAAATATTAGCTGATAACTGCGGAAAAACGGTAGATCAAATCATGAAAGACTTCGACCGCGACTACTGGATGAATGCTAATGAAGCTGTTGAATATGGCATTGTAGACGCTGTTTTATCGAAAATTTAATCGAAATCCACTTTATTTCTCCTTTTTAACCCCGTTTAGTCGCCTGAACGGGGTTAACTTTGCAACATCGAGCTGATTATTTGTGTCTATTGACGTTAATACAGGTCTGATAATAAACGTATGGCAAAATCGAATCATTTACATTGTTCTTTCTGCGGTAGAAGCCGCGATGAAGTGAAGATCCTCATAGCCGGACAAGAAGGACATATTTGTGAGAATTGTGTAGAACACGCTCAGGAAATCATTGTACAAGAGCTCAATAGTAAATCAGAAAATAATTCTGGCAACTCAGGTTTCAAATTGAATGTGCGCAAACCTGCTGAGATAAAGAAATTTTTAGATGAATATGTAATCGGACAAGATGACGCGAAGAAAGTATTATCTGTTGCGGTATATAATCATTTCAAACGTGTAACACAGAAACAGCAACCGGATGATGTTGAGATTGAAAAGAGTAATATCATCATGGTGGGTGAGACTGGAACCGGTAAAACCTTACTGGCAAAAACCATCGCTCGTTTATTAAATGTTCCTTTTGCGATTGTTGATGCCACTGTATTTACAGAAGCAGGTTATGTAGGGGAGGATGTAGAGAGTATGCTCACACGTTTATTACAAAACTGCAATTATGATGTAGCAGCGGCAGAGCGAGGAATCGTGTATGTAGATGAATTGGATAAAATTGCACGTAAAGGAGATAACCCTTCCATTACTCGGGATGTAAGTGGCGAAGGTGTGCAGCAGGGATTACTAAAAATGCTGGAAGGAACCGAAGTATTAGTACCTCCACAAGGAGGAAGAAAACATCCTGAGCAAAAAATGATTAAAGTAGATACCAAGAATATTCTTTTTATCTGCGGTGGCGCTTTTGATGGTATCGATAAAGTAATTGCCAGAAGAGTAAATACCAATGCCATTGGATTCAGTGTAAATAAAGAAGAACAGGAAATGCAACGCAAGAACCTGTTACAATTTGTAAATGCTCAAGACCTGAAAAGCTTTGGCTTGATCCCCGAATTGCTTGGACGTTTGCCAGTGGTTACCCATCTCAATCCATTAGATCAGGAAACTTTGAGAAGCATTCTCACTGAACCCAAAAACTCATTGATCAAGCAATATACTCGCTTATTTGAGCTGGAAGGTATTGAACTGATCATTGATTCTGAAGTACTAGATTTTATGGTAGGTAAAGCGCTCGAATACAAATTAGGTGCACGTGGCTTACGCAGTATCTGTGAAGGTATTCTTACAGATGCGATGTTTGAGCTACCCGGTAGCGATATAAAACAACTACATGTTACCAAAATTTATGCTGAACAAATGTTTGGAAAAAGTAAGTTGAGTGCACTGAAAGTAGCTTAAGAAATAACAAGGTTCAAGAAGATAAGGCACAAGAAAAATTCAAGGAATAAGTTTCAAGATATTATTAGAGCGATGGGAATAACTTCTCATCGCTTTTTTGTTGTACCATATTAACTTGCAGGTAGCTAATGGCGTATAGGTCATAGCATATAGTTCATGGCATACAGTAAAACCTTCTTACTATATGCCATGAACCATAAGCCATTAGCTACAAGCTAAAAACTAAAAACAGATGAATGAACTCATTGAAAGATTAACCAAGGAAGCAGGTCTCACTCCCGACCAGGCTCAGAAAGCAGTAACGACTATTGCCAATTTTGTAAAAGAAAAATTCCCAATGCTCGGCGGAGCCGTTGACCAAATTTTTGCTGCCGGCGCACAAGAAGATGGAGCGGAATAGTGAGAAGTGAGTAGGATGACTTTGTGAATGGTGAATGGTCAATTGTCAATAGTCAATAAAAACTCACTACTGACCACTCACTATTCACTATTCACAATTGACCATTCACAACATCTTCCTCACCGCATCCACCAATTCCCCCTTGGTAATCGGTACTCCCATCACTTTATTGTAGCCTTTTGCATCAACAAGGTATTGATCGCGGATGATTTTGATGAGTTGTCCATTATTGATTTCCGGTATCAGAATTTTTTCAAAATTACCAATGATCTCTCCCAGATTTTTAGGGAAAGGACGCAAATAACGAATATGAGCATGACTTACTGCATGTCCTTCTGCCTGTAACTCTTGCACCGCACTCTTGATGGCACCATAAGTAGAACCCCATCCTAACACCAATACTTTCCCTTTTTCAGGACCGCTGTCCAGCGTTTGCAAAGGAATATAATCTGCAATCTTATCTACTTTAGCCTGACGGGTATTCACCATGTGTTGGTGATTTTCAGGTTCGTAGTTTACATTACCCGTTACATCTTGCTTTTCCAATCCACCAATACGATGTTCCAATCCCGGCGTGCCGGGAACCGCCCATGGACGAACCAGTTTTTCATCACGCTTATACGGCATGAATTTTTCTTCGTCTTCTGACAATCCCTTTTTGAATGTAATCTCGATAGGTTTCAGATCCGCACTAGTAGGAAAGCGCCAAGGTTCTGCACCATTGGCGATGTATCCATCACTGAGTAAAATAACCGGTGTCATATGTTGTACGGCAATGCGTACAGCTTCATAAGCTACATCAAAACAATCACTTGGTGTTGAAGAAGCAATAACAGGCATGGGACATTCACCGTTTCTTCCATAATATGCTTGCAACAAATCACTTTGTTCTGTTTTGGTTGGCAAGCCGGTTGATGGACCACCCCTCTGAATATTTACAATTAATAAAGGAATCTCCAACATCACTGCCAATCCCATAGCTTCTGTCTTCAAAGCCATACCCGGACCTGAAGTAGTAGTTACTCCCAATGAGCCGCCATAGCTTGCACCGATGGCTGCAGTAATACCTGCAATTTCATCTTCGGCCTGAAAAGTGCGCACACCAAATGATTTGTACTTACTTAGTTCATGTAAAATATCAGAAGCAGGTGTAATAGGATATGTACCCAGAAAAATAGGCAGTCTACTTTTATCACTCGCAGCAATCAATCCCATCGCCAATGCCTGATTACCCATAATGCTGCGATATACACCCGGTTTCATCTTCGCTTTCTCTACTTTGTAACGAGTAGTGAAGGCTTCAGTAGTATCCCCATAATTATATCCGGCTTGTAATACTTTGATATTACTCTGCAGGATCACATCTTTCTTTCCGAATTTCTCTTTTAGAAAATCGATGGTATTATCCAGACTACGATTGTACATCCAGTAAAGAAGTCCGAGTACAAACATATTCTTGGCACGATCTCTTTCTTTGGTGCCGAGCTCTGTAAATTCTTTAATGGCTTCACGGGTTAGTTTGGTGACATCTACTTTGGTCAATTCGAAACCATCCAGACTTCCATCTTCCAAAGGATTCACACCATCGGGATAATTGGCCAGACGAAGATTTTTGGCATCAAATCCATCAATATTGGCAATGATCTTACCACCGGGTTTAATACTTTTCAAGTTTACTTTTAAGGCGGCGGCATTCATCGCTACCAATACATCACAAAGATCACCGGGGGTAAATACGCGATCACTGGAAAAACGCAACTGGAAACCACTTACACCGGGTAAGGTACCAATAGGAGCGCGGATCTCGGCAGGGAAATCCGGAAAAGTGGCCAGATCAATACCCAATAGGGCCGTATTATTAGTAAACTGTTGTCCGGTCAACTGCATACCATCTCCACTATCACCTGCAAATTTGATGACCACATCTTGTAAAAGCGCTTCTTTTCTTTCCATCTACCTAAATTATTCCAGCAAAGTTACAGTTTACAAGCAAGTGTACGTGTCGTTTTTTGGGTATGGGGTGCTAGGCACTTGGTTGGAGGGGCGTATAGCTTATAGTTTATAGCATATGGTAAAATCGCACTTATTGACTATAAGCCATCAACCCTATGCTATAAGCTTGTATACAAAAGAATGTTTAAAATTTTCGCTTTATCATGCAACCATCTGTACACAATAACAAACAACCGGTAGTTTCCGTACATTTGAAATAGAAAATTTTAGTACTATGGCTTTATTCAAATCGGGTAACCCTACCCTTACCGAGAAAATGTTCAATAAGAGTCTGCAGGCGGAAGCTGATATGCAGGGAACCATGAGTGTTCGTGGTACCATTAATAAGTTTGGCTTTATGATGCTGATGGTGATTGCAGGTGCTGCCTATACCTGGAATTTGTTTGAACAATTAAATGAGGGATTGATGTATACCCTTATGATTGTGGGTGCAATCGGCGGATTGATCACTGCATTGGTCATTACTTTCAAACCTATTTGGGCTCGTTTTCTGGCACCGGCTTATGGTATTCTCGAGGGCTTTTTCATTGGTGGACTTTCCGCTGTAATGAATGCTGCTTTTGCAGATAAATATCCAGGGCTCATCATGCAAGCAGTAGGTCTCACATTTGGCGTGTCCATTGCTATGTTCTTGCTGTATAACTTTCGTATCATTAATGCTACGCAGAAATTTAAATCAGTGGTGATTGGTGCTACCATGGGTATTGCTATCTTCTACCTTATCACTATGGTACTGCGCCTGTTTGGTGTGAATGTAAGTTTTATGTATGACAGCAGTTGGTTAAGCATTGGCATCAGCTTATTTGTAGTATCTATCGCTGCACTGAACCTGATCATGGATTTTGATATGATTGAACAAGGCTCTGAAATGGGTGCTCCCAAACATATGGAATGGTATGGCGCTTTTGGCTTAATGGTTACCATCGTATGGCTGTACATCGAAATTCTACGTTTGTTGAGTAAACTCGGCAGCAGAGACTAATCATTCTATCCCGAATATTATTGTAAGAGGTTGTATCAAAAATTCCGATGCAACCTCTTTTCTTATACTATGGACTATCGACCATAAGCCATAAACTATAAACGATTACAACTATCTTAGTCGCATCATAACAGATAACCCATGGAATTCAATCGTAAATCATTGTCAGATGCTGAACTGATTTTTATCTATCGTAATATTCTGTTACCTCGCATGATTGAAGAGAAAATGCTGGTATTACTAAGACAAGGTAAAATCAGTAAATGGTTCAGTGGTATTGGACAAGAAGCCATTGCAGTTGGCAGTACACTTGCTTTGCAAAATGATGAATGGATTATGCCACTGCATCGTAACCTTGGCGTATTCACCAGCAGACAAATGGGTTTAGAAAAATTATTCAAACAATGGCAAGGCAATAAAGACGGTTATAGCAATGGTCGCGAGCGTAGTTTTCATTTTGGCAGTAAGCCGCATTATATCTGTGGAATGATATCACATCTAGGTCCACAATTGGCATTGGCTGATGGGGTAGCATTGGCATATAAGCTTAGACAAGAGAATAAAGTATCATTAGCTTATTCAGGAGATGGTGGTACCAGTGAAGGTGATTTTCATGAAGCACTTAATGTAGCAGCAGTATGGGAGCTACCAGTCATTTTTGTGATTGAAAACAATGGTTATGGATTGAGTACACCTGTTAATGAACAGTATCGCTGTGAAAGCTTGGTAGATAAAGCCAAAGGATATGGTATGGAAGGTGTGCGTATAGAAGGCAACAATATTTTAGAAGTATATGATACCATTAGAGGTGTGCGTGATTATTGCATACAAAATCAAAAACCTTATTTGATTGAATGTATGACTTTCCGCATGCGTGGTCATGAAGAAGCCAGTGGAACCAAATATGTACCACAAGAACTCTTTGAGGAATGGGGTAAAAAAGATCCGGTAAAAAATTATGAGCAATACCTCATTGCAGAAAGTATTCTGAATGAAATGCAGGTAGCCGATATCAGACATGAATTCAAAGAATATATAGAGTCAGAACTCAAAGCCGCCTTCGAAGCAGAAGCCATTGTTCCGAATAGTGAAGAAGAGTTGAGAGATGTGTATGCGAAGAAGCCCATGGTGAATGGTGAATGGTCAATGGTGAATATTGAGGATAGTCAATCCATTATTGACCATTCACCATTCACCATTCACGACAAACGTTTCGTCGATGCCATACAGGAAGCTTTGCGCATGAGTATGGAAAAACATGAGAACCTGATTTTGATGGGACAGGATATTGCTGAATATGGTGGTGCATTTAAAATAACAGAGGGTTTTGTACAGCAGTTTGGTAAAGAACGCGTGCGCAATACGCCATTGTGTGAAAGCGCCATTGTAGGAACTGCATTAGGATTGAGTTTAGAAGGATTCAAGAGTATGATGGAAATGCAGTTTGCAGATTTTGTGACCGTAGGATTTAATCAGATCGTAAACAATCTTGCCAAGATACATTATCGCTGGGGACAAAATGCCGATGTGGTGATCCGTATGCCCACAGGTGGTGGTGTAGGTGCCGGACCTTTTCATTCACAGAGTAATGAAGCTTGGTTTACGCATGTACCGGGATTGAAAGTGGTGTACCCTTCTAATCCACAAGATGCAAAAGGATTACTGATCGCAGCTATCAATGATCCTAATCCCGTGTTATATTTTGAACACAAAGCATTGTACAGGAGTGTTAGCGGGCAAGTACCAGAGATTTATTATGAAACTCCGATTGGGAAAGCAGCGATTACAAAAGAAGGAACGGATATAACTGTTATCACTTACGGATCGGGAGTACATTGGGCGCTGGAATACCAAGAGCAACATCCGGATATTTCATTGCATATACTTGATCTAAGAACTTTATTGCCATTGGATGTCGAAAGCATTCGTGCATCGGTTGCAAAGACCGGAAAAGTATTGATACTCCATGAGGACACACTTACCGGAGGTATTGGTGGAGAAGTGAGTGCGTGGATCAGTGAGCATTGTTTTGAATTACTGGATGCACCCGTGATGCGTTGTGCATCATTAGATACACCGGTTCCTTTTAATATGGATTTGGAAAAAAATTTTATGGCGAAGAATAGATTAGAGGGATATGTGAATAGGCTGATGAAATATTAAACAGAGGAATGATGAATTTTGAAGAAAAGAGTTTTGGCTAAACAACTTGACGGATCAATAATTGTTTATTGTTTTGTTAATGTATCTCCAAAGATGAGTAGCATTTGTATCTTAGTCACCCCCCCCTTTATTCTAACTTAAAATAATACATATGTCCAACAGACAAAGGAGTATACACTACTTTTTATTCTGTATTCAACTGTTTACAGTATCAACTATTGCTGCTCAACATATCGTAAAAATTAATGGCAAACTGGAGAATGAAACATTAAAGTATGCTTCTATTGAATTCACGGGCAGAATATATCCACCTGATGATGATACTAAAGCAGAGCAAATTATTCCCATCAAAAACAATCGATTCTCAACTGCCATAGAAATTGATGATCCGGAAATTGCCATTCTGTATTTGGAGACAGCGAACGGTTTTTTTAGTCAACCGTTGTTCTTAGCCAAAGACTATCAACTGAATCTAAAACTATCCATTCAAAACAACCAACTTCTTCTTGAAACAACGGGTATTGGCGCCAATGATAACCGAAGAATAGATATACAAACAGATCATGAGTTAAAGCCGATTGTAGATCGATTAGACCCCTTACCTGAGAGCGCCTATCTGGATCTAAGAAAATTCTTTATTAAAGACAGTATCGCTATCGAAAACTATATTCAAACGTATCAACCCTCTGAAGCATTTAAAACTGCGTGGCGATTACAGTGCCGGTACTCTTTAGTTTATGAATATATATTAATCCATGAGAACAGAAGAACACGTATCCCTTCTGCTTATGCCGAAAATAAAAAATATTGGAAGCAAACTAAATACGATCTCTTACGGGATAACCCTATTGTAAATGAAAAAGCCTTCAAAGCGAAAGTGCCTGCTTATTTGAATCTGATCGAGCGAATTATTCCTATTGTAAAAGATAGCATTCAAAATGAGCGAACTGATCCAATAGCATTTGTGAATGAATGGTTTGGCGAAGAAATCAAAAAAGAGGGTAAGTCTTTCAGACCAGACTCAAAAAATTTATTAACAAAGAAAATTATTGACAGATTATTTACAGGCGATATTCGTGACTACCTCTATGCTGTATTATTCAAAAATGCATTAACAGAAATTGAAATGACCAATCTGGAAAATATTTATAAGGCATATGCATCTAAATACCCCGACAGCAAGTATTTACCCATTTTTAATAGATCCATGCAGGACTTTTTTGATCGAACTACCCGTCGTTTTACTCCAGCCATGAAGTTTATTGAGGGGAGAGATACCATCCATACTTTCAAACAATTGATACAATTAGTCAAAGGTAAAACCATATTGCTGGATATGTGGGGTACTTGGTGTGGACCTTGTAGGAGTGATATCAGCAAACATAGTGCTATTATCAAAGCTCATTTTAAAAATAAGCCTGTAGATTACCTATATGTTGCCAACCTTGAAGAAGAGAATGAAAAAGGATGGAAAGAATTGATTTCATATTATCAGATGGAAGGATATCATATTCTCGCCTCTGCACAGCTCACAAAAGACATCATGACCATTGTGAAAGGAACCGGTTATCCAACCTATGCCATTATACGACCGGATGGATCTATTGAACTGTCGAAAACACAATATCCAATGAATCGTGAGGTGTTGATTCAGCAGATAGAAGAGTTATTAAAGTAAAATATATTTATACAAAAGGGAAGGTTTTATTTTATTCCAACTACTGGCAGTGTGTACTCGTAACATCTGCCCAACCATTAATAAATAATGTATGTATTGATTTTACACAATGCCTTAGGTAGAATAAAATCAGCCATTTCCTTAAGGTTATTCACCACATATCACAATTGCATTATTCTCTCCCAATGCCTCAAAATAAAATTTCGTTAATGGCTCTACATAACCTTTGAATAACCCTTCTTTATCATCAGCACCGATGTCTTCTAGCTCCTGTTTGGCTTCTTGTGATAAAGCATCATACATTTTCGAAAAACCTTCAAAGCTGTTAATCTTGTGCTCACGTATCCAATTACAAATTTTTGCAACCTCTGATGTAGAAAGAAACCCATTAATTATCCTATATCCTACTTGCTTTTCTATATAATTTCCGAACAGCATTTTATAGGGCAAAGCCGTTGTGTCACTATAAGTGTCTACTGTGTTCATAAAGATGATAGCTAAATCCTCTGTCATCTTATAA
>JACVCQ010000029.1 GCA_016741945.1 Chitinophagaceae bacterium | reverse complement strand
AGCATATATCGATCATTTCTATCTCAATGATGGCAAAGGGAATTTTACAGAAATTACTGCCGACTTTACCAACAATCGCACCACCAAAAGTTGTATCAGTGCTTTTGATTATGATGAGGATGGTGATCTGGATCTTTTCATTGGCGGAAGGGTTATACCCGGAAGATATCCGATGCCTACCAATAGTTTTATCTACAGAAATGATTCTGAAAAAGGTAAAGTAGTATTTACAGATGTTACATCCAAAGTAGCACCTGATCTACTGAACATTGGAATGATCACTGCCGCTTTATGGACAGATGCTGATGCAGATGGCAAAACAGATCTCTTATTGGCTACTGATTGGGGCAGCATCCAATTATTGAAAAACAACGGCGCCAGTTTCAAGAAAACCAATACTTCTCTTAGTGCTTATTCCGGTTGGTGGAACAGTCTTATTGCAGCTGATATGGATAATGATGGCGATATGGATTATGTAGTGGGCAATTATGGACGCAATGGGTTTCTACAAGCTTCTGACCAATACCCGCTGAAAGTATACGCCAAGGATTTTGATAACAACGCTAGTTTAGATGTTGTATTCAGCCATTGGCTACCTGGTACCATTTATGGTGAGAAAAAAGAATATCCCGTTGCGGGAAGAGATTTGATATTGAGAGAAATGAGCGTATTAAAAGAACGTTTCCCCAATTATGCCGGATATGCCAAAACAGAAATGACCCAATTATTTTCACCGGAAGTAGTAAAAGATGCTTATCAGTTAACTGCAAATTATCTACAAAATTGCTGGATTGAAAATAAAGGATCTTTAAACTTTGAATTGCATGCCTTACCTGCTGCAGCACAAATCGGACCTGTATATGGGATCATTGCACGAGATCTTGATATGGATGGAAGAAAAGATTTGATACTTACCGGTAATGAGTATTCCATGGCCCCTTATTTGGGTAGACAAGATGCATTGAATGGTTTGGTATTATTGAATAAGCAAAACAATGTATTTGAAGCAGTATCAATAGCATCATCAGGCTTTTATACCCCCGCCAATGGCAGAGCATTGGTAGAATTGGTTATAAAAGATCGTTTAAGCATTGTGGCAGGACAAAACAGAGATATGCTCAAGATGTTCAGTTTACAAGATGACAATACCCATTTTGTAAAAGTGAATCCACTTGAAACACATGCAATTGTTTATTTAAAAGATGGGAAGAAGAGAAAAGAAGAATTCAGTTTGGGGCAGGGATTTCTTTCTCAATCTACCAATTATATTCATTTGAATCCGAGCATCGCATCTGTTGATATTTTTATCGGCACTAAAAAAAGCAGAACACTAAAACCCTGATACTTATGAAATTTCGTTATCAGCTTTGGCCTTTTCTTTTGATTGCGGCAACTACGGTTACGATCAGTTGCCAACCTCCCAAAGAAAAAGATCTTACAAAGCTTCAAGAACTGCAGTATCAGTGTGTACAAGATCTCACGGATGTGATTGTATATGATATTGTCAATCCACCGGTAGCCAGCAGGATGTATGCACATAGTACGATCGCATATTATGAAGCACTACAACCTACAGATTTTTCCTATTCCAGTTTACTGCCTAAACTTCATGGTTTTACAGAGTTACCGCTTCCTGATACCAATCAACGACATGATTATCGGCTATCTGCTGTTATTGCATTTATGAAAGTAGCAGAGGCGTTGGTGTTTTCAAAAGATAGTATCAAAGCAGCGCAAGCAGAATTAGTAGATTATTTCAGTGATCTGGATCAAGAAGTATATACCAATTCCGTTAGCTGGGGTGAAAAAGTTGCCAATACTATTTTGGCTAGGGCTGCTAAAGATGGATATAAACTAACACGTGGTATGCCTAAATTTAGTGTACTGAAAGAAACAGGCATATGGCAACAAACACCTCCTGATTATGAAGAAGCTGTTGAACCCAATTGGAGATTGATTCAACCTCTTTTGTTAGACTCGGCTTCACAATTCAAACCAGCTAGACCTCCGGCTTATAATATGAATGTTTCCAGTCAGTATTATAAAGAAGTGAAAGAAGTGTATGAGTTAAGTCGGCATCTTACAGACGAACAAAAACTGATCGCTCGTTTTTGGGATGATAATCCTTTTGTTTCAGAACATAAGGGACATTTAACCTATGCTAATAAGAAAATGACCCCTGTTGGTCACTGGATGGGTATTACCGGAATATTGAGTAGCCGGTCGAAAAAAACAGCCCTAGACATCGCTCGGGTTTATGCATTAACAGCTGCCGCTATTTTTGACGGGTTTATTTCAACATGGGAAGAAAAATATACCAGCAAAACCGTTCGACCAGTAACAGTGATCCGTGAACATTTTGCTTCTGAATGGAATCCTATTTTACAAACACCTCCTTTCCCGGAATATACCAGCGGACATAGTGTTATTTCAGCTGCAGCCGCATCCGTTCTTGCTGCGGTATTTGGCAATAACACAGCTTTCAGGGATACCACAGAATTACCCTATCTTGGATTGGAAAGAAGTTTCAGTTCACTGCAGGCTGCTTCTGACGAAGTAAGTATGAGCAGAGTATATGGTGGTATTCACTATCGTTCCGCAGTGATGAATGGACAAAAACAAGGTCAGCAAATTGGTGATTATTTTATCGGCACTTTTTTAAAATAAGAATTGAAATAGCTTAAAGGTCTTGATTCTATTGATTTTGTTTCAACCTAACCAGTATTTTTGTGTAGCAAAAAATGAAGAGATTTTATGAAGCGTTTTTTTTATGTGGTTATCGTATTAGGAATTTTAGCAGGAGGCATTGGGTTTTTTCTACCATCAAATCAAATGAAAAGTATGACTGCGAATGCTACTACACCTTTTGATGGAGTTTCAAGAATAATCGTCAATAAACATTATTGGAAAAACTGGTGGCCCGGTACCGTATCTAATGATAGTACACTAGTATTTGAGAATATTGAACTACATATAGATATGTTATTACTCAATGGTTTTAAAGCAAAGTCATTAAATACAAATATTCCAGCTTTTCTAGAGTTGCAAACTATTGCTACGTACAATGCTGAAACAGCTTTGACATTTAACACAACCTTTAGCTTCTCTAACAACCCATTCATTAGACTTTATCAGTACATATTGTATCGTTCCGAACAAAAAAACTATGAGCAGCTATTCAAGAAACTGACTCTTTCCTTTTCTAATGTACAAAGAGTATATGGATTTGATATACGAATGGGAAAAGTACCAAATGCTTATTATGTATCAGTAAAAACTTATCTCGATCATTATCCAACAACAGAAGAAGTATATGCAAGTATAGGTGAGGTTACAAATTTTATTCAGTCACAAAATAGTAAAGTGATGAACGAACCTATCTTTAATGTTTTTAAAGAAGGGGAGAACAAATATCTCTTAATGGTTGCAGTGGCATCTGATCGAGAAATACCTACACAAGGAAAGTTTCTTCAGAAAAATATGATGCTTGGCAATATTGTGGTTGCAGGAGTGAAAGGAGGCTACGATGCCATCAATAAATGTAAAGAAGCCGTTCAGTTTTATGTGAGCGACTTCAGAAAAGTATCTCCAGCGATTGCATTTGAAAGATTGATCACCAATAGAATACAGGAAAAAGATAGTAGTAAATGGATCACTACGATCAACTATCCTGTATTTCAATAATACATCAATTTTCTCCTAAAACCACTATCGTATCATTATTACGGGCGAGTATATAAGCCTGCTTGCCTGCAATAGTAATCGATCGGATATTGCGTACTTGTCCTTTTATACGTGCCAATTGTTTTGGTGATAATAGCATGCCTTTCCCTTTTTGGTATTGTAATATATTTCCAAAATCAGCATCCTGTCTACCAATTTCAACATTATTACTATAAAAGTTGCCAAAAGTCATCCATTGTATACCATATGGTGACATTATTTTCTGGATGGCTCTGATCTGACTGAATTGAGTTTCATTAGGTAAAGGGCTAGCAACAAATGAGCCATTCCCCTCATTGATTAGTAGCATATGATCAAAACAATTCGCCTCCAATTGGAAAGCTTTTTCAAATTTTTGCGCCGCAAACAATTCCTTTAATTCAGCTTTAGCAAAATCAGCAGCATAGAGATATTTTTTTCTGATCGCAGGTATCGATTTCTCCAAGATCATCTTACTAACAAAAGGTATTTCTTTTCCGTTGACATAATATGTCATCAGTTGCTCTACCCTACCATTGTCATCAAAGTCATTCATATACATGCGAACCGGCGCTTCCAATGAAGCCTTAATACGACTATTGCGACCAAAATTACCGGCAAGAATATCTATATCTCCATCTCCATCAATATCATCTGCATAGACCGATTGCCACCATCCTTTGAGTGTTGTGATATTTTGCTTTACATATTGTTGTCCATTCCTGATAAAGGCATCAATACCACCCCAAGTATATGCCAACAATAGATCTTTCTGTTGATCATTATTTATATCCACCCACTGAGCAGATGTTACCATACCCGGATTCATCAACTCACTGCTATATAATGCAGTCACATCTTTGAAATTGCCATATCCATCATTCAATAATAAATAAGAACGTGGCGGCATACCATAGGCCCAAGTAATAGAGCGACCTGCAAAAAAGAGATCCATGAACCCATCACCATTGATATCATGTGCAACTACTTTACTCTGCGTATTCATGCCTCGGGGAAATGCAAATTCTTTTTTCCGGAGATTACCTCTTCCATCATTGAGGTATAATAATGGTTGCAAGTGTTCATCATCTTCATAATATTCATTACCCCCCGTTGCGATCACAAGATCAATTGCCTGATCATTGTTGACGTCAACCCAGATAGCATCCACATTTTCCCACATCGTATCTTTTTGCAATGCAGGCTGTACCGAACGTACGAATCTTCCTTGCTGTGTTTGAAAGAACAATCCATTCTTGCCTCCTTTCGATGCGCCAACAAATACATCGTCCAACCCATCTTTATTGATATCGGCCACAGCCAATGCCGGGCCTTCAGTTGAAAGCATATGCGGTATCAAAGGCTCTCTATCGAATTCATTGAATACATTTTCTTGGTGTAAAAATTGTAAGCCTGTTATGGAGGTGATATCCTGCAATGAAGCGAATCCATCATTTTGATGTAATCCTTGAGCAAAATCAAATAAAGGTAACCCCTTGGTATACTTTACTTGAATGATATCGCCTTTGGTAATTTTTATAGATTGATAAGTTCGATCAGGCCATATCAATAAAGCAGAATCGGGCTGTCTATTGTTCAACCCAGCTAACAATGGCAACTGCATGCTAGATAGAAACCCTCTTACAGGATAATGTTCAAAGCTCTGTACTTGCGCTTGGGTATAGATCAATAATTTCGCTCCAATTGCATTTCGATTCAACTGATCACCTTCTAATTGAAGCTTTACATAATTCTGAGCAGTGGTATCAGTATTGGTTTTGTTTTCATAGATTAATACCGGATCATTGATATTATTCACTACAATATCCAAATCCCCATCATTGTCTAGATCTGCAAATACAGATCCATTCGAAAAAGTAGGCAGATTACCTTTAATACTATCAGTGATATTGTTAAACTGCAGCGATCCTTTATTTCTATAAAATTGATTGGGCAATTTGATTTCAGGAAACTTACTAATCAATGACAAATCCTTGTCTTGAAGTGTATTGTTTTTTAATTTATCCTGCAACTCACCTCCTGATACATAATTAATGTAATCGATATCATTCATACGCTTGGGAATACCATTGGAGACAAACAAATCTTTGAGTCCGTCATTATCAAAATCCATCCACAAAGATGCCCAACTCCAGTCTGTCGCATGAATCCCTGCATATTGACCTACTTCGCTGAAATACCCATTTTTTCTATTGTACTGGAGATTATTACGCGCATATTGATGCGTATAACCGTACTGTAATTTTTGTTGGAAAATATTATAATCATCTTCTGCCATTGACCGCTTTAACATATATTGATCATAAGGCAACATGTCCATAGAGATGATTTCCGGATAGGCGTCATTATTGATATCTGCAACATCAACACCCATGGTAAACTGACTGGTATGCATCAACTGCTCTGAACCTTGTTCAGAAAAACTGCCATTTTTTTGATTAATATAGAGATAATCATTTTCGTGAAAATCATTACCAACATAGATATCTGGCCAACCATCCAAATTGATATCCGCAACCACTATACCCAATCCATATCCGATCTTACTTCCATTGATTCCAGCCTCTTTGGTTACATTGGTAAATTGCTGAATGATATTTCCATTCTTGTCTTTACCCTGATCATTGCGGTAAAGTCTTTGTCCTGCCAATGAATCATACGTATTCAAAAAATTAGCACGCGGCGCATAATTACCATCATGATTCACTGAATGATTAAGCAGGAACATATCCAGATCACCATCACCATCATAATCCAAGAAAGCAGATTGGGTGCTGAATCCGGAAAAATCCAACCCGTAGGCTACTGCTTGATCTTCATAAACAGGTATTCCATCTTTACCGATTCCAGTGCATATCAACAATTGATTTTTCCCTTTGAGGGTTTTGTAATTACCAACTCTACAAACATAAATATCTAATAAGCCATCATTATTAATATCTACCACAGATACTCCTGTACTCCAAGCACCATCGGCAGGAATATGAGACTCTTGTGTAACATCCTTAAATTGAAGGTTCCCTTTATTGAGGTACAATCTGTTGTTTTCTTGATTGGCAGCAAAAAACAAATCCGTTAATCCATCATTGTTAAAATCTCCTGCTCCTATTCCTGCTCCGTTGTAATAGTACATATAAGCAAACAGATTGAAGGAAGTAGACGGATGTAGTGTATTACTAAAATGAATACCCGTGCGTTCATGATCTGCAATTTCAAATAAGGGCTTTTGCTCTTTCCCTTTACAGCCAATGCCTATCATCACAAATAGTAAAACCCCGGTATGTATTGATCTCATATTCATTCCTTTCATTTTACCTGTGGTGACTTGCCTTTATTTGACTGATGATTTATATAATAACACACAGGTATATCATTATTACGCGCAAACAGAATAGTATGTTTATTTTTTTGTTGAATCATGGTAATATCTCTTACTTGTCCTTTTACAGACAATCCAGATACAGTTGCTGTTTGGGGTTCAAAAATATTATTTCCCTTGTTAATCAAAATATGTCCGTAAGATGCATCAACACTACAAAATTGAGGTAGAAGATCAAAGAAATTACCAGCTAATATGAGATCATTTTTACCATCCAGATTCACATCCATTATCAAAGATGCATGTACAGAAGATAATTGAACCATATAAGGTAGTGCCATCATTGTAAACTGTCCTTTACCATTATTGATAGCTATTGAATTTGCTGCATTATTCACGGTGAGCAGTTTGGCATCTTTTAAACCATCTTTAAAAATCTGCGCTATGGTTTTGTCTGCAAAATCTGAATGTTTAAGATTTGATTTTTTTAGAGAGGGTATCTGATCTGTAATATCTTTTTTTAAGAATACAGGTACATCCTTTTGTTGAATACTATGACTGAAAATTTTATCGACTGTTTCGTTTTGATCAAAATCCTTGATCCAAAGATTGACAGGATCGGTAAAAGTAGGTCTCATGTAAAAATTCTGTCCAATATTTCCCAGAACCAAATCAGGATGACCATCTCCATTCAAGTCTCCCACAGATAAGGATTGCCACCAACCTAGCTCGTTTTCAAGTCCGCTTGACAATTCTTTGCATTGGCCATTCACGAAACTGAAAATTTTGGGTGACATCCATTCTCCTGTAATCATCAGTTCATTTTTCTGATCCCCATTTACATCAAGCCATGCAGCATCTGTAACCATTCCCAACTGATTCATAAAAGGGGCTACCTTTTCTGTTACTTCTGTAAACTTGCCCCCACCTTCATTATGATATAAATAACTTTTAGGGGAGATACCATAATTCTGTGGTTCACTTCTGCTGCCAACAAACAGATCCATTTTACCGTCTGAATCATAATCTAAGGCAACGGCAACACCGGCATTGGAATGACTCAGCGGAAACGTACCCGATTGTAACATAAAATTACCAGCACCATCATTGATGTACAATTGATGTTGGTATTTTTCAGAAGAGGCAGGTACAAAGTTTCCTCCCCCACCAACAAATAAATCTGTATCACCATCCTGATCGGCGTCAAAGAAGATGGCAGCAGTTACATCATTGAAAGTAAATTTCTCAAAATCTGCCACTTTCTTTTTTACAAAACCTTGTGCTGTTTGCAAATACAATTGTGAGGGTTGTCCAACAGCACCACCTAAAAAAACATCTTCCAATCCATCCTTATTTACATCTGCCACGGCTGTTTTAGGACCTTGTTTAGAGAGCATAAAAGGAATATTTCTTTCCTGATAAAAATCAATATGCTCGTCTTCCTTGTGTGCATCAAATGAATAGTTGATCGGAGTAAATAAGGTTTCGCTGACTATAAACTGTTCCGGCTGCCAAGACTTCGTTTGTGTACTATCATAATAAATATGTTGTAGACGATTAGCTGTTGCATTCGTAATTGTGTAGATGGTATTATTAGGCCATTGTATCTGTATGGAATCGATCTTATGATTACCCACACCAATGGTTTGTTTGTATTCTACAGATGACTGAAAACCTTTACTCGGAATTAATTCGCGCGTAATCAATTGGTCTCCTGCATACACTTTGATTTTACTCCCAATTGCGAAAGGGTTTTTGTCTTTATAATGTAATTGCAGAGCAATATAGCCATTACTAGAATCATCATTACTGGTATTCCTGTATACCAGTGCATTTTGATTCACATTATTGATAATCAGATCAAGATCACCATCATTGTCTAGATCTGCATAAGAAGCCCCATTCGAAAAAGTAGGCTGATCAAGTCCCCATTCATTTTCAGCATCCCTGAATTTTAGGTTGCCTAAGTTTTTAAATGCTTTATTAGGAATGGGAACAGATGGCATTTTATCAATAACGGTATTTACCTCTTCTTTTTTGCCTTTCAACACCATTTGATTCACTACATCATTGGCAAAGAAGTCTATAAAATCCTGATCGGTTACATCTCGATAGATTCCATTACAAACAATGATATCCGATAACCCATCATTATCTGCATCAAACATCAAAGCACCCCAACTCCAGTCACTTGCAGCAACACCACTAAAAAATCCGGTTTCTAAGAATCGCCCTTCACCATTGTTTACTTGTAAGGCATTTTGGGTGTACTGGTTATAAAAACCTTGGTCTTGTTTTAATTTGAATACATCATAATTTTCAAAAGAAGTATTGGTTTTTAAACGATAATCATCACCGGGCAACATATCTGTGGTAAAAATATCAGGCTTACCATCATTGTTGATGTCTTGCAGATCCGCTCCCATAGATGAAAAGCTGATATGCTGTGTACGATTTTCTATTTCATCTTTAAATGTACCATTACGTTGATTGATATATAAATAATCTTTTTCGAAAAAATCATTGGATACATACACATCCGGATAACCATCCAGATTCACATCTCCTACTGTAACACCCAATCCGAAACTGATGATACTACCGTAGATACCGGCTTCTTTGGTTACATCTGTAAATTTTGCATTATCGTTTCGAAGTAAATGATCACCTCCTCCTTTTAAAAATTCAGCATAAGGTGCTTGTGCATCAGGTACACTACGCATATTGGCATAGTTCAAAGAATTGACAGGGATAGGGCTATTATTAACCAGAAAACAATCAAGATCTCCATCCAAATCATAATCAAAGAAAGATGCGTGAGTTGTGTAACCATCATTGTCCAGTCCATATTCAGCAGCTTTATCTGTGAATGTCATGTTCTGGTTATTGATGTACAGTTTGTTTTTTCGTAATGCTTTATTGAGCATATTGCCGGCATTACACACATAAATATCCAGCCAACCATCCGCATTGATATCTACAAAGACTACTCCGGTACTCCATTCATTGTTATATGTGATACCGGCTTTTGCAGTAATATCCTCAAATTTCATATCACCTTTATTAAGGTATAGCTTATTACTGCTTTGATTGGCTGTAAAGAAAACTTCGGGGAGTCCATCATTATTCAAATCACCTGTTGCTACACCTCCACCATTATAAAAGTTACGGTACTTAAATACATTGAAAGACTCAGATTCTGTGAGTGTATTTTTAAAGTTGATATTCGAATCAGACACCAAGGAATACAGCGTCTTTTTACGATCATTTTTACAAGCCGAAATACAAGCACAACAAATCATTAGCAACCAAAATCGATAGCGTATCATAGTACGCTAAAATAGTATAAATACCGGCTGATATTGTTGAAGCATAGCATAAAGTGAACATAAAAAGAGAAGCTTTGAGATTGGTTTGATGGCTTATAGTTCATGGTCTATGGTCTATATGCCTTGAACTATAAGCTATGAGCCATAGTAAAAAAAGAGAGGCTGTATCACATTTGATACAGCCTCTCTTTGAGAAAATATGATTTATCTGAATTAGTAACCTACGTTCTGCTTCAGATTAGGATTAGATGCCAAGGCAGTAGTCGGAATAGGATATACTGCTTTGTAAGCTTCTGATGCGTTTGGTCTTTCTTCAACAGGAGCGTTGAATCTTCCGAAACGAATCATATCTGTTCTTCTGTGACCTTCGAGGTAAAGTTCACGACCTCTTTCTGCCAATAAACCATTTAATGTTACAGCTGTAAGTGGAGTAGCACCTCTCAATGCGCGGATGCTGTTTACAATGGTTAATGGTGTTTCACCACCAGCACCAGTAGTACCACCTCTTAATAGTGCTTCTGCTTTCATTAAACGAACATCAGCAAAACGAAGGAATGGAAACTCATTCTGGCTACCCCATGCACCATCATTGATGGTAGCAGGATCCAATGGGAATTTGTTCACACGGATACCACTTGCTTCACCATTGAAGAAGATAGATGCAGTACGCGTGAAAACGAGTGGGTTACCACTTCTGTCAAACAAATCACCAATTGGGTCTCCAATAACACCCGGTTCTTTTGGATTATTAGCTTTAACAGGACCACGTGCTTGTCCAACCAAGAAACCGGCATTAGAACCTACTAAGTTGGTATAACCAGCCAATGGAGTTGATTTACGAACGTCAACATCTTCAAAGCTATCATAGAATTGAGACAATGTTACAAAACCATTCCAGCTAGATGGACGTTGGTTGTAGTGCCAGCTTTGGCAAGTCTGCCAAACCAAGTTTGCACCATTACCCGCTCTTGCATCACTTCCGGGCTTACGCACGAAGATGTTTTCAGAAGAAACGGTACCATTGTTCCATTTGAAGTTATCCCAGTATTGAGGATCTAAACTCAGGTTCGCATTCGCAGCAACTAGGTTACAATATTCAATCACTTTGTTCATGTCTGCAGGAGCAAAGGTGAAAGGACCAGCCGGTGAAGCAGGATCTTGTTTGTAAACCGCTTTGTTCAAGTAAGCTTTTGCCAATAAAGCCCATGCAGCTTCTTTGGTAGCCTGGCCTCTATTGTTTCTATCATATGCAGGCAAATTTGGCACTGCAGCTTCCAGTTCAGTAATAATGGCATCGATCGCAGCTGATCTAGTCAGTACACTCGGAATGGCATTAGCAGCAGCTGATGCAGGACGTGTTTGCACTTGTCCGTACAGATCACAAACCTGTAAGCGGAAGAAAGAACGTAGGAACTGTCCTTCAGCTCTGGTTAAGCCGGTAGCAGTTTCAGCCACCAGTGTTGTTTGGAAAAGGGCTCCGTTCAAACCATTCCATGTATCATTGATCTGGTTATGATCTGGACCCCAAGTGTGTAAGTGAAGACGACGCCAAGTACCGAAGTCATCCCAGTCTGTACCACGTGTTGGGCCCATGATTTCATCGGTGGAATGCTCTTGCAAGCCAAACCAGTTACCCTGGCCACCAGTTAATTGATTTAATTGTTCATATACAGCAGCTATGGAAGGAGCTGTTGGTGCACCACCAGCTGTGCTAGGTGCAATTGAGTTCGGTGCTTCCAGCTTGGGGTCAAGCTTGGAGCAGGATACAGTTAGTGCCGCTACTGCCGCAACAACCGGTACAAACCTACTTTTTAGAATATTTTTCATTGCTTTCGTATTAATTGATTAAAATCCAACATTTAAACCTACAGTTATGATCCTTGGTCTTGGATATTGAGTGTAGTCAAATCCGCGAGAAGGGATACCATTGATGTTTTTGTCAACATTCACTTCAGGATCGATGCCAGAGTATCCGGTAATCAGGGCTAAATTCTGACCTGATGCGAATACGGACATCGATTTAAATAAGCTGGTTTTCTTCAGGTTAAATGCGTAGCTCAGGTTCACGTTCGCAAGACGGATGAAATCACCCTTCTCTAAGAAACGAGTTGAAACTGATCCAGGGTTAAATGGATTCTCGGGTCCGTTTCCAATATCGTATGTAACGTTACGAGCATTACGCAAGCTACCTTTCAAGAATAACGCGTTCGCTGTATTGTTATATACGTGGAAACCTGTGATTGCGTTCAAAAACACGCTTAAATTCCATCTGCCATACGAGAAATTGTTGGTCAAACCGGCAAAGAAAGTAGGCAATGCAGATCCAACCAATTGGTTAGCAGCACCATTACCATAACGAGCGTTACCGTTACCGTCAAAGCCATTGAATACAGGCATTGACCAAGTAAAGATAGAAGATCCGTTGGTCAGGGTTTGTGCAAATGCACCTGTCAGACCCTGTCCACTCACCGAACATGTATTGATC
>JACVCQ010000028.1 GCA_016741945.1 Chitinophagaceae bacterium | reverse complement strand
CAAGGGTGCTAAACAACTGATAAATCAGCACATACAACAGGTCGGATTGATTAACTTTCCACTCGGAAACATCGATGTGGATACAGAAGAAGACTATGAGCGATTGATTAAATTATAAAGAATGATTGTAGACAACCATCAACGGATACATAATTACTTAAGGATATCATTGACTGATAACTGTAATCTTCGATGCTTTTATTGCATGCCGGAAGATGAATATGATTTTGCCTCGGCTGCTCAGTTGATGCAGGTGGATGAGATTGAACAGCTGGCTAAAATATTTGTAGCACAGGGGGTGAATAAAATCCGGCTCACAGGCGGAGAACCTTTGGTAAGAAAAGATGCAAAAGAGATCATCAGAAGATTGGCACAGTTACCGGTAACACTTACCCTTACTACAAACGGTACAAGATTACATGAGTTCGCAGCTTTGTTAAAAGAAAGCAATGTACGATCTGTCAATATCAGTCTGGATACTTTACAGGCAGATAAATTCAAATTACTCACTAAAAGAGATCAGTTTGAGATCGTTCAACAGAATATTCAATTAATGATCGATCAAGGCTTTCATACAAAAGTGAATATGGTAGTATTGCGAGGTATGAATGATAAGGAGATCCATGATTTTATTGAATGGACAAAACACCAACCCGTACATGTTCGCTTTATTGAGTTCATGCCCTTTGAAGGAAATCGTTGGACAAGTAATAAGGTTTTTACGATGGATGAGATACTGTCAACTATCGCAGAAAAATATCCGATTGTACCGCTTCAAGCTGAAAAACATGATACTGCAAAGAAATTCATGGTTCCCGGGCATCAGGGGACCTTTGCAGTAATTAGCACCATGAGTGCGCATTTCTGTGGCGATTGTAATCGCATGCGATTGACGGCAGATGGTAAAATGAAAAACTGTTTGTTCTCCAAAGATGAAGTGGATTTGTTAACACCCTTGCGAAAAGGAGAAGATGTATTGCCATTGATTCATCAATCCATTGCAGCAAAAGCCGCGCAGTTGGGCGGACAATTCACGCAAGACTATCAGCATTTGCAAGCGGAGAGTATTCAAAACAGAAGTATGATCACCATCGGAGGATAAATCAGTTATTAATATCAGCAAGTTTATGATCAGCGTTTCAGAAGCTCGGGCAATCATTCAACAACATATCGTTACACTAACTCCGGTAGCACGAATGTTACCTGATGCTCTAGGTTATACAATTGCCACTGATGTTTTTGCAACTGTAGATATTCCTGCCTATCCACAATCATCGATGGATGGATATGCTTTTTCCTATACAGATTGGCAACAAAACAAATTATTACAGATAAGCGGTGAAATGGCTGCCGGAACCAAGGAGTCCATTTCCTTACCATCAAAAACTGCTGTGCGCATTTTCACTGGTGCTCCTGTGCCTCCCGGGGCTGATACAGTGGTGATGCAAGAAAAAGTAATTGTAGAACAAGGAATATTGACAATACAAGATGATCAATTGCAACAAGGCTCCAATGTACGATTGAAAGGATCAGAAATCAAAGCAGGTGAGCTTGCTTTGCCATCAGGTACGGTATTGACACCTGCGGCCATTGGATTTCTTGCAGGTATTGGTGTTACAGAAGTAATGGTATATCCTTCACCGGTTGTTACCATCATCATCACAGGAAATGAATTGCAAACACCCGGACAATCCCTTGAGTACGGACAAGTATATGATGCCAATTCGTTTGCATTATCTGCAGTGTTACAGCAATACGGTGTTCAACAAATAGAAGTGATACAAGTGCCTGATGTGATAGAACGATTGAATGAAGCATTGTCTCAAGCATTGCAAAAAAGTGATCTGGTCTTATTAACAGGAGGTGTTAGTGTAGGAGACTATGATTTTGTAACCCTTTCTTCAGAATATTGTGGCATTACTACCCAATTTCATAGGCTCAAACAAAGACCCGGAAAACCTTTGTTCTTTGGTACAAAAGGTCGGCAAATGATATTTGGGTTACCCGGTAATCCTTCTTCTGTACTCACTTGTTTTTATATGTATGTGCTGCCTGTGATCATGCGTATGAAAAAAACTGGAACAGGATTAATCCAACAACAGGTACCGCTCTCTCAGAGCTATCATAAAACAACACAGCTGACCCATTTTTTGAAAGGTTGGTATGATGGACAAACAGCCACACCGCTTGGGGCACAAGAGTCTTATCGTATGCGTTCATTTGCAGGTGCAAATTGTTTGATTGAAATTGAGGAGAAAGCAAAACATGTGGAGCAAGGAGAGTTGATTACTATTCATTTGTTATCTGCTTAAAGCTATTGTATGGATCCCTTTTATTGGTTTTATATATTATTGTTCATTGTAGCTTTCCTGTATGCTTCAGTTGGGCATGGGGGTGCAAGCGGCTATTTAGCACTCATGGCTTTATTTAGTGTAGCTCCTGAAGTGATGAAGCCAACGGCTTTATTGCTGAATTTATTTGTATCGCTTACTGCTTTTATTCAATTTTATCGGGGTAAACACTTTGTATGGAAAGTATTTTTGCCATTGGCATTGGCTTCCATACCCATGGCATTTATAGGTGGATTGATAACCATTGATGCTATATTGTATAAAAAAATATTAGGACTGCTTTTATTGTTTTCGGTGGTTCGTTTATTGATTCCGTCGAAAAAAAATATTACAGAGCTGCAGGCATCGCATTTTTACGGAGCGTTATTAATGGGTGGGGTGATAGGATTGTTATCCGGAATGATTGGTATCGGCGGAGGTATTATTCTTTCTCCATTGCTATTATTTTTTAAATGGACAGATCAAAAACAAACAGCCGCCATTAGTGCACTATTTATTTTTGTGAATTCTGCCTCAGGACTACTGGGACAACTGACGAATGGCATCCAGTTTAATACTGATATGTACGGTTATGTAGGTATTGCTTTTGCGGGTGGAATAGGAGGTGCATATTTCGGTGCGATGAAGTTTAAACAGACGATCATGCAGAAAATTTTAGCCATCGTATTGGCAGTAGCGGCTTATAAGTTATTATTCACAACAGCATAATTTTAAGTATGAAATATTTGATTCTTTTATCCATCCTATGTGTATCTCAGTTTGTATCTGCACAGCATGATACAAAACCTACCGATTTTTTTACGGTAGAAGGTAAAGTGAAACAAACAATAAAGTTTACATTAGATGATGCTACTGCCTTCAATAGTATTTCTTTTGATAGCATCGTTATTTACAATCATCTAGTGGTGAGAAAGTCTGTATTGAAGAAAGTAAAAGGTGTTTTATTAAAAGATATATTAGCAAAGTCCTCATTCGATACCAATGATCCTAAGTCTTTAAGTGAATATTATATCACTTGTATTGCATCGGATGGATATAAAGTTGTTTTCTCTTGGAATGAAATATTTAATAGTGGCATAGGGGAGCAATTGTTTATTATTACAGATGTAGATGGAATAAAAGCATCTTCATTATCACAGCGTATAGCCATTATTTCTCCTTCAGATATTGCTACAGGTAGAAGATATGTACATGGGCTTTCGAGAATTGTAGTGAGTAGAGTTGAATCATTAAATTAATAAAGAAGAACATGAAAATTCTTTTTTTTGGACAATTAGTTGAGATGATAGGTGCTAAAGAGTTGCTCATAGAGGACATGACTGATATTGATACTCTAAAAGCATTTCTTCATCAGCAATTTCCTTTGTTGGCGCAGTCAAAATACATCATTGCCGTTGATCAGGAAATGATTTCAGATAATCGAAAGCTAGAAAATCACAATATTGTAGCATTGATGCCCCCTTTTTCCGGAGGATAATATGAGTCAAGAACCATCATATGAAAGATATCACCGACAAATGATCTTGCCCGATTTCGGATTAAGAGCACAACAGCTTTTACTAGCATCGAAGGTGTTGGTGATCGGTGCGGGTGGATTGGGTTGTCCGGCATTACAATATTTGGTAGGTGCAGGTGTTGGACATATCGGAATTATAGATGGTGATCAAGTATCGTTGAGTAATCTGCACAGACAGGCTTTGTTTACTACCGATGATGTTGGACAGAATAAGGCAGAAATGGCTGCAAAAAAGTTAAGTCGATTAAATCCGGATATCAACATCGAAGCAATGCCGGTTCATCTCACCAATCAGCATGCACTGGATATCCTTGATCAGTTTGATATCATTGTAGACGGCACAGATAATTTTGAAACCCGTTATATGATCAATGATGCTTGTGTGTTATTGAAAAAGACATTGGTCTATGGCGCAGTATCTCAATACGAAGGTCAGGTAGCTGTATTCAACCATCTTTTACCAACCGGAGAACGTTCTGCCAATTATCGGGATATCTTCTCGGATCCACCCAAAGAAGGTTCTGTATTGAATTGTGTAGATGCAGGTGTGTTAGGAGTATTACCTGGTATCATTGGTTCTATGCAGGCTGCAGAAGTTATTAAATTGATCACAGGCATCGGAGAACCGCTGGTAAATCATTTATTAATTTATCAATTCAATAATCATCAGTTATTTACTGTTAAAATAATGCCACAGTCTAAGACATCCTCATTCATACCCATTGATGCAATAGCCTTTAAAGCCACTGATTATGCATGGCTTTGTTCATCGTCCCAGCATGCTTTAGAAATTGGTGCAGCTGAATTTGATCAGTTAATTGGTCAAAAAAATATTGATATTGTTGATGTAAGAGCATTATATGAATTGCCGGTTGTTCAGACATTCAACCATGTACGTATTCCGCTTCCGGATTTAAAAGAAGCAGCCGGACAACTTAAAAATGATACAGTTGTTGTATTTTGTCAATCAGGAAAAAGAAGTTTGCAAGCCGCAGAAGCGTTAATGGCTTTATGGGGCACTGCAAGAAAAGTATATAGTTTACAGGGCGGAATTCTGTCTTGGATCAGATTTGTAGAAAAGCAATAATATGAAAGAACGTACACCCAAAAATATTTTTGTTCAAGGAGCTATCAGTAGTGCTTTTATAGCAGATAGTATACAAAAGCATAGTACCAAAACAGACATTGGTGGGCATAGTATTTTTTTGGGTCAGGTACGTGCGGATGAAATAGAAGGTAAAAAGGTAGTAGCCATTGAGTATACAGCTTATGAAGAAATGGCATTACAGAAAATGCATGAGATAAGAGAGACTGTTTTTGCTGAATACCCACTTACATGTATGCATGTGTATCATAGTTTGGGTAAAGTTGCAGCCGGTGAAATCTGTTTATTTGTATTTACATCATCTGCACATCGAAAAGCTGCAACAGAAGCCTGTAGTGTATTGGTAGAAAGAATCAAGGCAGAATTGCCTGTTTGGGGAGCTGAAATATTGGAAGATGAAACCCATCAATGGAAAGTGAATCAATAATTATGGTAGATATCACATCAAAATCAAATACGCTTAGACAAGCCATTGCTACGGCTACATTGACAGTATCCAAGCAGCAAACCATTGATGCCATCCTTCACAAAAAGGTGCCTAAAGGTGATGTATTTGAATTTTCGCGTGCAGCCGGATTATTGGCCATCAAAAAAACCAGCGATGTAATTCCCGATTGTCATCCATTGCCCATTGAGTATGCAGCCATTAAACATGAGGTTGCTGGTCTGAGCATATTCATTACCGTTGAAGTCCATACCATCTATAAAACCGGTGTAGAAGTAGAAGCGATGCATGGCGCATCGGTGACTGCATTGACGATGTACGATATGCTAAAACCCTTGGATAAAGGAGTGGAGATTGCGAATATTAAACTGGTACAAAAATCAGGTGGTAAATCAGATAAGTCTGTAACGGATACATCCGCTATTAATTGTGCGGTGATTGTTTGCTCCGACACAGTATCAGCGGGCAAACAAGAAGATGTTTCCGGAAAAAAAGTGATACAAAAAGTAGAGCAATGGGGTGTTACAGTTGCACATTATGAAATCATTCCGGATGATCACGATCAAATTCAACAGCTTGTAAAAAAGTTTTCAGCAGAAGAATGTAAGTTGATCTTATTAAGCGGAGGAACCGGTTTATCTCCAAGGGATATCACACCTGAAGCGGTAGTGCCCTTGATCGATCGTCCCATTCCCGGTATCATGGAAACTGCTCGTCAATATGGTCAGCAAAGAATGCCATATGCCATGTTATCAAGAGGCGTAGCCGGATTCGTAAAAAATAGTTTGGTGATTACTTTACCCGGTTCTGTTAAAGGAGTAGCCGAAACTATGGATGCATTGTTTCCACAAATTTTGCATGTTTTCAAAGTAGTAGATGGAAGTCGACATGAATAAGTATTTTCTATCTAAAGGTCAATAGATTGATTGACCGATTTTAATTCCTTGTCTTTCGTCGTTTCTGATATAATGCTTAGCTTACAATTCGTTCTATTTCGTCAATAAATTTTTTTCAAATGCCAAAGTATACGCTCTCTGTCAACAACAAACAAATGTCTGTTGAAGTAGATGCAGATACCCCACTTCTTTGGGTACTGCGAGATGAATTGAATCTGGTTGGAACCAAATATGGATGTGGTGTTGCACAATGCGGAGCCTGCACCATTCATTACAATGGAAACCCTGTTCGTTCTTGTCAATTACCTGTATCTGCAGTAGGGAACGGAAAAGTGGTAACCATTGAAGGCTTAAGTGAAAATGGAGATCATCCTGTACAACAAGCATGGATAGAGATGGATGTAGCACAATGTGGTTACTGTCAGGCCGGACAAATCATGGCAGCTGCGGCGTTGTTGAAAAAGAATTCAAATCCATCGGATGAAGAGATTGATACAACGATTACCAATATTTGTCGTTGTGGTACCAATGTTCGTATACGCAAAGCCATTCATTTGGCTGCATCAAAAGGAGGTAAGTCATGAGTAATACATCCGTATCCAGAAGAAATTTTCTAAGGGTCAGCATGATCGCCGGCGGCGGTATGTTGGTGGGTTTTTCTGCATTGAGTAATTCCGAGACCGGAGACAATACAGAAGCCACTCCTTTTTCACCCAATGCATATATTAAAATATCGACCGATGGAAAGATTACACTGATGTCTCCCAATCCAGAGATTGGACAGGGTGTAAAAACATCTTTGGTGATGTTGATCGCTGAAGAAATGAATGTGGATTGGCAAACCATAGAAGTAGAGATTGCTCCATTGGATGCCAAGTATGGTAGTCAAACTACTGGCGGTAGTGGCGCTATCAGAAGCCGATATGCACCACTCAGACAAGCCGGTGCTACTGCTAAAGCCATGTTGATGGCTGCTGCTGCTGATACATGGGGCGTGGCAGTAACAGAATGTTATGCTGAGAAAGGGTTCATCGTACATAAAAACTCCGGAAAAAAATTATCATATGGAGAGTTGGCTACTAAAGCTGCAGGAATGCCGGTGCCTGCAAATGTTCCTTTGAAAGATCCCAAAGATTTCACCATTATTGGAACACGTGTGAAAGATGTAGATGCGAAAGCCATTGTAACCGGTAAACCATTATTCGGTATTGATACCAGAAAAGAAGGAATGTTATTTGCCGTAGTGGCTCGTCCACCTGCACATGGAAAAAAACTGCAGTCATTTGATGACAGTGCTGCTTTGAAAGTGAATGGGGTGAAAAAAGTAGTGCAGGTAAAAAATAGTGTAGCAGTATTGGCTACTTCTACCTGGGCTGCTATGAAAGGAAGAACCGCTTTGAAAATCAATTGGGAAGATGCTTCTAAACTGGAAAGTACAACAGATCATGAAAAAGCATTTCGTGATTTATTGAGTAAGCCCGCCGCTACTCCCAATAGAAATGATGGTGATGTTGATGCTGCTATGAGTGCAGCTACAAAAGTGTTGGATGTAATGTATGAAGTGCCGGTTCTTTCACATGCACAAATGGAGCCCTTGAATTTTTATGCAGATGTGCGTGATGGGAAAGCAGAACTCTATGGTCCTACACAGGTACCGCAGAGTCTGGTGTCAGCTGTCGCCAAAGAACTGAATATACCGGCAACCAATGTGTCATTGGGATTACCCAGACAGGGTGGAGGATTTGGTAGAAAATTGCGTCCGGATAATGGGGTTGAAGCTGCGTTGGTATCTCAGGCAGCGCAATGTCCTGTTCAAGTACAATGGTCGCGTGAAGATGATATGCAGAATGATTATTATCGTCCCAGTGGTATGTTCCGTTTCAAAGCAGCGATTAAAGACGGTAATTTGGAAGCATGGCATCAATCTTTTGCATCTTTAAGTAATGGAAGAAGTCCGGATACCTATCCAGCCGGTGCTGTTCAAAATCTGAAAATCGAAAGCCATAGTTTGCCCACCAATATTCCCACCGGTCCTTGGCGTGCCCCCACACATAATGTTCAGGCATTTGCCAATGAATCTTTTATGGATGAGGTTGCACATGAACTCAAAAAAGATCCGGTAGCATTTCGCTTGGAATTATTGAAAAAAGCAAAAGAGCAACCGGTTGGGAAATTGGCCTATGATCCTGATAAATTCATCAGTGTCATAGAGCTTGTTGCAAAAATGTGCAACTGGGGTAAAACACCTGCCAATACTTATCGTGGATTCTCTACTTGGTTCTCATTCAATAGTTATGTGGCGCAAGTAGTAGAAATACAGATGCTGAAAGGCAAGCCACGCATCACGAAAGTGTATTGTGCTGTGCACTGTGGTAAAGTAGTGAATGTGAGTGGTGCTGAAAATCAGGTACAAGGTGCTGTGGTAGATGGATTGGGGCATGCTGTATACACCAAGCTCACTTTTAATAATGGAGCTGCTGTACAAACCAATTTCGGTCCTTATAATTTTGTACGGATGCGTAATACACCATTGGATGTGGTGGTTCAATTTGTGCCATCAGAAGAAAATCCAACCGGATTGGGAGAACCCGGCTTACCACCGATAGCTCCGGCATTGGCGAATGCTCTTTTTGCAGCAACAGGTAAGCGATTCAGGAAAATGCCTTTTGTGGATGATATTCAGTTTGCATAATAATGGTAAAGTCTTATGATGTTTAGTTGAATGATTAATGACATGTCATTAATCACTAGTAATTTTTTGCTAGCTTAAATATTGGTTACCATAATTAATTTTTAGACAAAAAGAGTTATTATGAAATCTATCTTTCTCGCTATTTTATTTTTATTGATAACAATTGGCGCTTTAGCCCAGAAAAAAGTTACTGAGATTGTTAAGGAATATTATCCTAAAACAATTGAGAATCCAATTGCTGTAGTTAAATCAGAAGGGGAGTTGGTTCGTACACTTAATAGGTATGGGAATATAACTTCTTCTTATAAAAATGGAACATGGAGATTCTACCACTCTAATGGGAATTTATTAGAACAAATAGAATACAAAGATAATCAAAAGAATGGTTATTATGCTAGTTATAATATTGACGGATCACTGCTTGAACAGGGAGAGTATAAAATGAATTTAAAAACGGGTGTTTGGAAAACATATAATAATGGTAAAGTTTCAAGTGAAATTTCGTATGCTAATGGAGTGGAAAATGGTAACTATTCCTCCTATGTGAATGGTAAAGTAGCAGTAACTGGGGAATATAGAAATGGGATAAAAGTTAACCGATGGTTGAGGTATGATGAAAATGGGAATAGAATTGGACAAGAGATCTATGATCAAACGGGGATGAAAAAGGGTAAGTGGGAAATTCCTTTTATTTTCAATGGGGAAGTGACTTTTGGAGAATATCAAAATGATGAAAGAGTGGGGATTTGGTCTGTTCGAAATAAAGAAGGCAAAATTATTCAAACAATTGACTTTGATAAAGGCGTGTCTACCAATTTTTATACATCCGGTAAGAAAATTGCAGAGCTTACATTTTCAAGGGGTACTTCCGGTAAAATTAGTTTAATTAACTTTTATGCATACAACGAAAATGGTTCCAAAAGAATAGAAGGTGCTTTTAATTCCTCTAAATTATATTCTGATGCTGAATTGATGGGATATGACGAAGACATAAATGATTTATTAAACAGGTCAGATAACGATTATCAATTCGATATGATGATTCCAGTTAAAAAACTTGCAATGCCTAGTTATGCAGTTGCAGTTGGTATTTGGAAGTTTTATTGGGAGGATGGTGAACTTGCTACTGAGTATAACTTATACAAGGATAGTGTTAGAGTACATTCTACGAGACGAAATGAAAAATATGTTTATTCAAAAACCAATGGCAATTACGGGAAAGGAGATCTTGTTCTATTTGAACTGGATTTTAAGCTTTTTGAAAAGCAGTATATTATAAAAATCCAAAATTTAGATTTACTGACTAAAGACTATGACAATGTTTTAGGTTATATAGGTCCTATATTTAGCTTTGGGAATTCGCATCGATCTGGTGTTTGGGAGCCCTATGATTCTAGGGGGGTCTTACTCAACAAAGCGAATTATGATTTTGTAACTAATAAAATAAAAGGAAGCTTCACGGCGTATTACCCAAATGGAAAAGTGAAATCAGAAGGCGAATATGATAAAGGTGGAAAACAAACTGGTACATGGGTATATTATTACCCCAATGGCAATAAAGCTGAAGAAAGGCCAATGGAGAATGGGAAAATTACTGGGGTTGTTACCAACTATTTTGAAAATGGAAAATTAAAAGACAAAGGGGCTTATGTAGAAGGTAAGCGTGTGGGAGTAGTAGAATATTTTCACCCCAATGGTCAGGTTTTAGGAAAGAGGAATTATCGGAATGGTGAGTTTGTTAGTTTCGGAGATTTTTTTGATGAAAATGGAACCCTTTCTCTTCAAAATGGGACAGGTAGTTTAACGGAGTATTTTGATAATGGTGCTGCTTCATTCAAGGGGAATTATTTGAATGGAAAACTGCATGGTAACTCATCATGGTATTTTGCAAATGGGAAATTGAGTACCAATGCCAACTATAGTAATGGTATTTTAAACGGCACTTATCAGGGTTACTTTGAATCTGGTAGCCTAATGGAGAAAACGCCTTATGTGAACGGTAAAATATCAGGAACAGCCGAATATTATCATCCTAATGGAAAAATTCTGGGTAGAGATATTTATAGAAATGGTGATTTTTTAAGACCTGAAGAGTATTTTGACGAGAATGGGAAATCGATTCTCTCTAATGGAAGTGGACTGCAATTAACTTATCACAATAATGGTAAAATAAATCTAAGGATGACATACCTAGATTACTGTCGAAACGGTAAAGCACAATGGTACTTTTCGAATGGTCAATTAAAGCAAGAAGCCATTTATAAATACAGCGAGGCACATAAGCCATTTGGATTACGTTGGGAAATTATATCCTCATTTAATGAGAGTGGAAAACCTCTTGAAAAAGGAACGCTTAAGGAAGGAAATGGTACATGGATTTCATATGATAATGGAAAAAAAGTAGTTACGGAATACGTAAACGGAGTCGTAAAAAAATAAAAACACTGTGCAACTCTGTTCCTAACTCCGTGAAATTCTGTGGTAAAAAGCAAACCACAAAGATTCGCAGAGTTGAACACGGAGTTGCACAGTTTTTTTAACGTATTTCAAATCAGACATCAGACATCCGACATCAGAAATCCCTCTCTATTTCGCTCCAAACACTTTCTTCAAAATATCACTGGTCCTCGCCAAAGGATTTTTTCTGATTTCTTTCTCTTCTACTGCTACCTGATAGAAAATACCACTTAATGACCGCTCAGTAACATAAGCTGCTAAATCAGGATTGATTTTATCACGAACCAATGGTAATTTGTTGTAACTGGTAATGAGTGTATTCCAATGCTTAGTGGCATCAACTTTCTCAAGTGAGCTTTCTATTACAGGACGAAATGCTTCTGTAAGAGGGTTCGTGGTTTTGCTTTTCAGATAGGAAGTCGCAGCAGTATCAGATCCTTTTAAAATGCCAACTGCATCCTGAAAACTCATTTGTTTGATCGCATTTGAGAAAATAGGTGCAGCACTTTTACAAGCGTCTTCGGCAGCACGGTTCATGCTTAGAATAGCATCATCTACTTGTTTACCTAGTCCAACGCTTCTTAATGTTTTTTCGATTTTTTGAGCTTCCGGTGGCAACAATATTTTCAGTGCAGCATTCGCAAAAAAACCATCTGTTTGTGATAAAAGATTCGCTCCTTTTGTGGAACCTGTAACCAACGCTTCTTTCAATCCGGATACAATATCATCATTGCTCAAACCTGTTTGATTGCCGCTCACTGCATTTTTGGCTTTGTTCAATAAACCACCCAATCCTTGTGCTTGCAGTCCCTGATACAATACAATGAGCAATATGAGTGTAAGAATTCTTTTCATAATCGATTTGTTTAAAATGAATGGCAGATTGTATACTCCAAAAATGATACCAATCCTAATGGATCAAAAATAACAGTGAAGAATGGAAAAAGATGTGAAGAATACCTTATAAAATGGATTAGCGGTATGGACACAACAGGGTATACACTTATCTTAGGCTGGAAAATTGTCAAAAATGAAACAGATGTTTACTCGTTTTCTGGTTGCTTTGTTCATCCTGACAGCAACAGAAGCCTATTCACAAACCAGTACTTTTATCTTGATGCGTCATGCAGAAAAAGATACGACTGCACAAGGTTCTACCATGATGCAAGCCGACCCTCCATTGAGTGAAGAAGGTACAGCTCGTGCTGCACGCATACCCGAAGTATTGAAAATGTATCAGCCGGATGCTATTTATGCTACCAATTTTAAACGTACCAAATCAACTGTTGGACCATTGTCAGTTAAAACCGGTAAAGAGATTCAGGTGTATGATCACAGAAACTTAAAAGGTTTTGCTGATGAATTATTGAAAATACAGGGTAAAACGGTGGTGGTAGCCGGACATTCCAACTCTACGCCCATGTTGGTCAATTTGCTGCTAAAAGAAAATAAATACCAGAACTTGGATGAATCGGTATATGAT
>JACVCQ010000027.1 GCA_016741945.1 Chitinophagaceae bacterium | reverse complement strand
CAACGCTGTTGTCTTCTGGGGACTAGCCCCCATTTTCGAACCCTGCAATGCCAAAATCCCCTTCGGCAAAAGACCCCTCTACCAACGCATATGGCTCATTACACATGTGGTGATTACGTTGATTGGGTTTGTGTTGTTGATAGCAAGATAAGCTTTGAGCTACGAGCCTCGAGCTACGAGCTTGGTATAAGAGTGGCTTACAAACATTTGTTTTTTGTAAAAAAACAAAAAGCTCACGGCTCGTAGCTCATAGCTCGCAGCTCTCTTGGGTTACCATTCCCAACTTTTCGTATTAAGGGCAAGCAAACAACCGATTATGATTCAGAAAACCATCTACAAAACAAAAGACTACTCAAAAGTAAAATTCACCCTCGCAATAGAAGATAAAGAAACTGCCGCAATCTTGGGCTTGAATGGAGATTGGAAGAATCCGATTCCTATGAAAAAGAAAAAAGATGGCAGCTTTACCGCAGAAGTACAATTACCAAAGTCTACCCAACACGAATTCCGTTACCTGCTCAATGAAACAGAATGGATCAATGAACCTGAAGCAGATGGTGAAGTTGTGAATGGTTATGGAACTAGTAATAGTGTGTTGAGTTTGTAAGCTGTGAGCTGCGAGCCATGAGCTACGAGCTTTATTTTTGAGATTAAGCTCTTCACTAAGATTTTCTTGTAGCTAGCAGTTTAAAGTTCACTGAAATGATTTTCCTTGTAGCTTGCAGCTCGAAGCTCGTAGCTCATGGCTCACAGCCTATAACCTTATGCCCGTTATTACCCACGATATCACTCTTGTTGCCAATAGTTTATTGAATGATGAAGTGGCTGCCATTCCTACTGAAACAGTCTATGGATTGGCAGGTAATATTTTCAGTGAAAAAGCGATCCGACGAATTTATGAAGTCAAACAAAGACCGCTTTTCAATCCATTGATCGTGCATATTGCTGCTGTTAAGGATATGTGGAAAGTAGCATCGTTTATTCCACCATTGGCACAAGCACTTGCAGAAAAATTTTGGCCCGGTCCACTTACACTTTTATTACCCAAAAAAGATACCGTTCCCAGTATCATTACAGCAGGAAAAGATACTGTTGCTGTTCGTGTACCTCAGCACCCTATTGCTTTATCCTTATTAGAAAAATTACCCTTCCCATTAGCAGCCCCTAGTGCCAATCCTTTTGGAAGTATCAGTCCAACCACCGCTGAACATGTAGCTTCTTACTTTAAACAGGAGTTCCCATTCATCTTAAACGGAGGCCCTTGTAAAAAAGGGATAGAATCTACAATCATTGGCTTCAATGAACATGGTGCGATCATTTATCGGTATGGTTCTTTAGCCATTGAAGAAATAGAAAAAATTACAGGACCCTTACAGGAATATATCCGCAATGAAGAAAATCCCGACGCACCGGGTATGTTGTTAAGACATTATGCACCTGTTACTAAAACCGTACTCAGTAGTGATATTAAAAAAAGCATTGCAGAAAATATTGGCAAAAAAATCGGATTATTATTATTCGATGATCGGTATACCAGTGATGAGGCAACTGTTGTGGAAAGCTTATCCATTGATGGATCTATGGAGGAAGCAGCATCGAATTTATATGCTGCCATGCATCGATTAGATCAATACTCACTGGATATCATCATTGCCGAACGCTTTCCTGATCAGGGTTTGGGTAAATCAATCAATGATCGTTTGCAAAGAGCCACACATCCATAATACGGTTCCATTTTCATTATTACCTTTGACAAATCCTAATTAGTTCATCGTGCAGCAGGAATCGGTTCACCCTCATACATTATTGCGTGTTGAAAATATCAGCAAGACTGAAAGCAATCAACAGGTATTGTATCCGATCAGTTTTCAATTAGGAACACAACGTAAGCTGGCTATTGTTGGAGAAACCGGATCAGGTAAAAGTACATTGCTACGCATTATTGGCGGACATATTGCCCCCGATAGTGGTAAAGTATATTTCAATCAGGAAAGGGTCTGGAGTCCTCCTGTGACCTTGTTACCCGGCCATAAGGGCATTGCTTATCTTTCGCAGCATTATGAGTTACGCAATAATTATAAAGTACATGAATTATTGAGTTATCAAAATGTTTTGTCACCACAATCTGCCGCACAATTGTATAAAGTTTGTCAGGTAGATCATTTACTAAATAGAAAAAATGATGAGCTCTCCGGAGGTGAACGTCAAAGAATTGCTTTAGCCAAATTATTAGTAGGTGTTCCGCAATTATTATTATTGGATGAGCCTTTTTCAAATTTAGATATCCCCCATAAGCAGATCATCAATGCTGTGGTTCATACCATCAGTGAACAATTAAACATTACTTGTATCCTAGTATCACATGATCCGGTAGATACTTTGAGTTGGGCAGATGAGATCATTGTATTGAAAAATGGACAAGTCATTCAATACAATACTGCACAAGAAATCTATTATCGGCCGGCTAATGCATATGTTGCCGGACTATTTGGTGCTTATAACTTATTGGAAGGGAGCAGACATACTTTTAGAAAATACTGGTTATTACCTGATGGGAATTCTCCGATTTGTATCAGACCTGAGCAGTTGATCATCACCCATGATCATACCGATGCCATGGATTGTGTAGTTGAAAAAGTATTGTTCTGTGGGCCATACTGGTCTGTAACAGCGAAACATGGTGAATACAGTTTGGTGATACATACTACAGAAAATATTCCTGAACCGGGCACGCTGATTTGGGTTCGTTTAAAAAACCCCGGCAGCTTTTAGTCTTCCCCACAATTCATTATCAAAACTACTCAAGGCCAATTGTGATTGTCCGGCCGACTCCCCCATCCTTATCACTACTAATCCCTGTGACGGCACTACATAGATTTTCTGGTCATCTTTTCCAAGTGCAGCATACAAATCTGTGGGAGCATTGGGTACTAGGTTTCCACTAAAACTAAATTGAAGAGTGGGCAGCATATAACTGCTCTTACCATTGAGCCATGTTAAATATCCATAAGCCGGATTGATGTTTTGAGAACTATTGATCTGTGCTGAAAAATAGCTAGTATCATTGAGGATGCGCGTATCATTCCATTTTCCTTTTGCTAACAATAACAAACCAAAACGGGCCATGCTTCTGGCATTGCTGAAATAAACATTGTTATACCCCAACTTGATCCAAAGTCCATTCATCCCGATCCGATCCCGAATTTTTTGTTGGAAATATTGGTTATAGGAAAGTCCACTTGCTTTTTCAATCACCTGATCCAATAAAGTATAAGGTGCATTATGGTATGCCCATCGTTGACCCGCATCTGCTTTGTATTGCAGACAAGCAGTAGTAGTACAATGATTATCTGTTACCCCATCATCCAAACCTGTAGTCATGGTCAACTGGTGTTTGATGGTGATGAGATTTTCTTTGGCTAGGGGTAGGGAAGTCCATCCGGTACCTAAATACTGAGAGGTTTTGTTATTGATATGAAGGATACCTTGTTCTTGTGCAATGCCAACTAATAAAGCTGTGATGGTTTTTCCGGCAGAAGCCCATTGCCAGTTACTATCTGCTGTAAAAGTTCCAAAATATCGCTCAGCGACAATCTTTCCATTCTTTAGAATGATGAATGCTTTGGTATTTTTTTGTTGTATATAAGTATATACATCATTCAATGCTGCTGTATTCCAATTGAGTGAAGACGGAGTGATGGTTTCCCATGTGTTGGTGGATGGAAAATAAAAAGCTGCATTAGCGGATGTACCGGTGGATGGTTGGGGTGTTTGTTTCGAACACCCGTACAACAAGAGTAAGAGTATCCAACTATAATAACGATTCATGCTTTACAATATAAGATTCAGACTCAATAGTATAAAAAGGGTTTAATGGAGGCTTTTGTATCCCTCAAAATTTAATGTCGGGTGAGCTGACTGAAAAAAAATTCATCTTTTTTAAAAAAATTTTTAAAAAACTGTTTACGTCTGTTTGTTGAATCATGAATGTAATAACTCGACAAAAGAGTCCACGAAAGATTGATTTTTTAATATGCGTTGAAACCCTTGTCGAACAAGGGTCTGAACCAATTTAAAAAAACTTTTGTTTAACCCTTACCGATCATCGGTTAAACAAATTTTATTCACCAAAACCTCTATTATGCCACAAAACCTGCTCAATGCAACAGTCATTGCAAGTGACAACTATGTTGCATTCACTTTCTTCATCGGTACGATGGCCATGATGGCTGCTTCTGTGTTTTTCTTTTTTGAATTAAACAATACCGACAAAAAATGGCGAACGTCATTACTGGTATCGGGTTTAATTACATTCATTGCGGCTGTGCATTATTATTATATGCGCGGCTACAATTTAGAAACAGGAGAATCGCCTACTTTCTTTCGTTATGTAGACTGGATTTTGACTGTACCCCTGATGTGTGTTGAATTTTATCTGATCACCAAAAAAGTGGGTGCTACACAAGGATTATTATGGAAGCTCATTTTCGCTTCTTTGGTTATGTTAGTTACCGGTTATATCGGTGAAGCGATCTATGGTACTGAAACCCAAAGTTGGGTATGGGGTGCTATCAGCGGTGTTGCTTATTTCTATATTGTTTACCTGATTTGGTTTGGAGACGTTGCAAAACTTGCCGGTAGTGCCGGACCTGCTGTTGCTAAAGCAAATAAAGTATTGGCTTGGTTTGTTTTAGTAGGTTGGGCAATCTATCCATTGGGATATATATTGGGTACCAACGGTGGATTGTTTGGAATGCAACTGGTAACAGATCCAAAAGCAGCTCAGGCTTCTATGGATATCGTTTACAATATTGCGGATGCCATTAACAAGATTGGATTTGGTCTTGTGATCTATGCACTCAGCAGAAGCGAAGAAAAAGCTTAATTGATACATTGATCAACGGGTTGCGGTGCTATTACTGCAACCCGTTTTTACTATGACCACCCAAGCATACGATATCATCATTATTGGTGCAGGCTGTGCAGGAATGCAAATGATGAGAGCATTGCTGCAACATCCTATGTACAATGGTCAACGGATCCTTTTGCTGGATGATGGAAAATCTATTCAACAAAAAAAGACTTGGTGCTTTTGGTATCAACCGGGTGTACATCCTTACCAACATTTGATCAGTAAACAATGGGAACAGCTATCAATTGGTACAAGATCCGGATTTCAAACCAATGCTATCGCACCCTATGTATATGGTCATATACATAGTACAGATTTTTTTGATTTTCATTTCTCTTTGATCCAACAAAATCCACAGATTGAATATGCTGTGGAACAGGTATTGCTGACTAAAAAAAGAGAAGATGGTTTTTATGTCAGTACTGATCACCAAAGTTATTTTGCCAAACAAGTATTTTCCAGTTCCTGGGATCAGAAAATAGCAACTGAACATTCACGGGTATACCTACAACAACAATTTTATGGTTGGCAGATTGAAACTGAAAAAAAAGTTTTTAATGCAGCTGCTGCTACACTGATGGACTTCAGAACTGCACAAGATCAAGGTGTTAGTTTTATTTATGCTCTCCCTTTCGCAGACAATAACGCGCTGATTGAATTTACCAGTTTCAGTGATAAGCCTTTCGATCAACAATATTTTGAAACAACACTCACAGATTTTATCCATAAAAAGTTCAAGACTACATTTAAGATTACGCGGCGTGAGCAGTCTGTAATACCCATGACAGATTATGTTTTTCAAAGATTTACACATGAAGGTTCCATTGCCATTGGAACGGCTGCCGGTATGGTGAAACCTACAACGGGCTATGCGTTTAATAGAATATTAAAAGACTGTTTGCAACTTGCTACACAAGTGCTCACCGGAAAAGAAGTGCTTGGTTTTAAGAAAAATCGTTTCCATTTTTATGATCAGTTATTATTACAGATCATTCAGAAAAAACCAAATGAAGCACGATACATACTTGAAACCTTATTTGAACGAGTTTCTTTCAATCATATACTTCGGTTTTTAGACGAGGATACGAATCTTTGGCAGGAAGCTTGTTTGTTTGCCCAACTACCTAAAATATCATTTCTCCAAACGATCCCTGAATTATGGAAGCCCATTCCTTTCACCAATATTCCGGTAATCCAGTCTTGAGTAAAATAGTACTCGCATCAGGGCTTTTACTGGTGTTGTGGAATCACTTTGTTATTCCAGTGCCGATAACTATTCAATGGATCGTTTTTGCAGTAACAATTCTAATAGCCGGGATTCCACACGGTGCTTTAGATCATACCGTAGCCAAACAAAACAGTACACTTCAAAACAGATCATTTTCAAGTATACGATTTTATTTTACTTACTTGTCTAGGATGCTACTGTATGGCATTTGCTGGTATTTTTTTCCCTCTTTTGCTTTGTTATTGTTTATTGTATTGTCTGCCTTCCATTTCGGGGAAACAGATTTACCGCTTCCATTTTCGGTTACAAAAAAATCGACGATCCTCTTACAAACCAATTATGGGTTATTGATTGTACTTGTGCTCTTATTAACGCATTCATCAGAAGTATTACCTATTCTATCCATTATCGAAAAACAAAACGCTGCTTTTTTATCAACTCTTTTTAAAACAGAAAATTCAGTATATCTTATTTTTTCAGTGTTATGTTTGTTGATTGTGCAATTTTTCCGGTTACAAACCAAGTATACATTGGCTATTGAATGGCATTTGAATACATTATTACGCACCATAATAATATTAGGCATCATCATCTATCTTCCGTTACCACTTGCTTTTGCTTTTTATTTCGGAGGCTGGCATTCTTTGCAATCGTTGGAAAATATCCGACAACATCTTTCGAATTCAGGAACTGAGATCATGACTTATCCGCGGCTCTTACAAAAATGCATCCCGTATTCATTGATTGCTTTTGTAGGGATTGGAATATTGATGATACTGGCCAGTTATTTAAAAACTGAGTCTGTATTTTTATTTTTCTTTTTTATAGGAATCGCCATTTTAACAGCTCCTCATTTGGAAGTGATGAGTGATATGTATCAACATTTACGTAAAAAAGATCGTATCAGCACATGATTACTATTACCAAAGCATCAATTCAATCTTGGGATCGTTTTTATCGCACTAATTTCATCAATAGTTTAAGTGGATTTAAAAGTGTTTGTCTGATTGGCACAGTAAGTAAGGAAGGTATTCCCAATCTTGCCGTCTTTAGTAATATCGTGCATTTGGGTGCAGATCCTGCTATGATCGGATTTATCAACAGACCTAAGGCTGCAGCTCCGGATACCATTCGAAACATAGAAGATACATGCTTATATACCATGAATCATATTCATCCGGGTATCATTGAGCAGGCTCATCAAACCAGTGCTAAATATGATGCAGCTGTGAATGAATTTGAAGTGGTAGGATTGAATGAATTATGGCGCGATGGTTGTACGGCTCCATTTGTTCAAGAAAGTCGTATCCAATATCTTTTATCGCTTGCCGAAATCATTGCGATACCCAGTAATGGAACCTTTTTAGTGACCGGCTATATCGAATCGGTATACCTCTCAGAAGATCTCAGAGAAGGAGATGGGTTTCTTCCTTTAGAAAAATATTCATCTGTTACATCATTGGGAATTGATGCTTATTATCAAACAGAAAAGATCCACCGTTTACCTTATGCAAAACCATAAAGAAAAAGAGGGTCTGTAAGGTTGTTTGATGGTTTATGGCTTATTGCTGATAATTCATAGTAAAAAAATAAAGAGGCTGTATCAGATTTTGATGCAGCCTCTTTTGTTTTAGAACTCTACTATCAAACCAAAAGTAGGTGTAATCTGCACTTCTGCATTCGACAATATCAGGGGTATTGCATTACTCCCATTGGGTGCAATCGGTTGCCCGTTTGTAGTAAGAAAGGCAGTATTATCAGCATTTCGCTGGAAAGTATATTGTGGAATGCCACTGATTTTTGAACCATACCAATTAGTAATATCAATGAATACATTGAGTGTTGTTTTGCGATAATTCCATTTTTTATCGATACGAATATCACTGGAGTTAAAAGCTGGTAATCGATTTGCGTTAAAGCGATTATAATCAAGGATACCGGTTCCAACACTCAGGTAATTCAATCTGGAAGCTGCCAGATCGAAAGGTGTTAATGGTGCAGCACCTTGGTAACGGAATTTAATTCCCAATTCCCAGTTGCGTGGTAATTTATATCCTGCAGTAATACTTAGGAGTTGTCCATTATCCCAGGCTGCCGGTAAATACATACCATTGCTATTGGTAAATTCTGATTTGTATAATGTATAGCTAAGGATACCAAAGAACCGTTTGGTGAGTTTTTTCTGCATGAAAATTTCCATACCATAGGCTCTTCCTTTTCCTGATTGCGCAATAGCTTCATTACCAATACTACCAAACTCAGTTCCTTTATTCGCTAGACTGATACCGTCTAAAACACTCACCGGATAGTCTGTGTACTGCTTGTAAAAGCCTTCTACCGTTAAACGAAAAGTACTACTAGGAATGTATTCAACACCGGCTACATAATGGGTACTTTGGATATAATTACCCGGATTACCTACCCCGCCATTTCTAAAAGCCAATTGTGTATAAGCAGGCAGTTTATAATATCGTCCGATACTGGCATTGATATTCCAGGTACGTGCAACAGCATAACTCATAGATAGTCTTGGTGATAATTGTTGCAATGGATTAGACTCACTGTTATTCAAACTATTCGCATCCATTCGAATACCGGCACTTACGGCTACTTTATCACGGAATATTTTTTTGCTTCCCTGAATAAAAGCACCGTATTTAATAAAATCGGTATTGCTATTGGCAACGATTCTGAGTTCCGGTTGAATGATATTACCATTTTGGTCGCGCAATTCTTTTCTGAAAAGATTATTGAACTCATTATTAAAATCCACATACTGTAGCATGGCTCCATAACTAATTTTCCATCCATTACTACTATTCGTTGTCATATCCCAACGGAGTTTGTTTTCTGTTTCTCTGCTATCGGTTAATAAAGTTTGAGTAGTGGGAGATGGCTTTTCATTGTCTTCAAACTTCTCAACATTATTATTTAGTGTATTCCTGCTCAATGCCAGATTCCAAAAACCTTTTTTAGTTAATTTTCTTAAACTGGCACCAACGGTATAATTCCATTGATTGATGATGGGGTTACTATTGATAACATATAATTTTTCAGGAGTAGCAGATTTGGGCGCTGCAAATTTGAATTCATCAATGGCACCCAATCCTAAAAAACTGAGGGTGGTAGTAGGATTGATCTTGGTAGTGGTTTTAAATTGAAAGTCCCAGTAATTAGGCCTAATCGGTAAATCAATGGCTTGGAAAAGCAACTGCAGGTAGCTTCTTCGAACAGAAGCGAGATACGTTGTTTTTTTATCCAGCGGGCCATCCAATGTCAAGGCCAGTTCTGTGGCACTCAATATCACATTCCCCTGTGTTCTTTTATCGTTCCCCGATTTTTGTCTGAACTGTAATACACTACTCAAGGCATTATCATAGCGCGCATCAAATGCACTGGAACTAAGTTTTACTTCTTCGATAAAATTAGCGTTCAAAATGCCTTGGGGTCCACAACCACTTCCTTGTGTACCAAAGTGATTGATCACGGGTATTTCAATACCATCGAGGTAATACACATTCTCATTGGGTGCACCACCACGAATGATGATATCATTACGGAAACCGCCACCACCCACACCGCCACCGACTCCGGGAAGTGATTGTACCACTTTACTGATATCAAAATTACCACCGGGATTTCGCTTGATTTCTTCAGTGGTCATTTTCTGCACACTCAATGGTGTTTCAATGCTGGCAGCTCTGGCAGTAGCACGTCTGCCAGAGACAGTGACTTCACCCAAAGAAGAAGCCACAGGCTCTGCTTCCAGTGTAATTACATTGATATTTCCATTAGTGATGAGAACATTATTCAGATTCAGGGGTTTATATCCAAGAGTATTTATACTAATGTTATAAGTACCCGGTGTTAGCCCTATAAAACGAAAGACCCCTGTTGAGTCTGTAAGGGTATTTTTTCCTGAAGGAGATAATAAAACCACTGCAGCAACAACCGGCCGCTGTGTATTTTTATCGATAAGAGTACCGGAAAGACTCCCTTGCTGAACACTCTGTGCTTCAGATCGAACTACCAATGAGCTAATCAGTGTTGCCAGGAGAAAAACTAATTTGCTTGACATATTGCTTGCTTTTATTTTCGAAAGACAAAGAAATAAAAAAATTGTTCAAAATTGAAATAATATTATTCCAAAATTGTAATTTTAACATATGAAGCCGATAGAACAATTATGGAAAAGCTTTGAAAATCTGCACCCCAAGGGTACGCTCACTGATTTTGGGGTATGGTTGATTAAAAATGACCAACCGGGAAAACATCTTACTAAACAACCTGTAGATCTGGAGAACAGCAGTATTAAGAAAAAAGTATCGGGCAAGATGACATCCACGGATATGGTAGGCATTTTTATTTCAAGGTTGTATCGTTTTTTAAGGATGGCCAGCAAAGATTTGTTGGCCAAACATGATATTGCATCGATTGATGAGTTTGCATTATTGGCTACTGTATTGGTGCATCCGGGTATGACTAAAACAGAATTATTGAAACAAAACTTGATGGAGATTACTACCGGTAGTGAAATGCTGAAACGTTTTGTTGCACGCAAATGGTTAATTGAGCAAAAAGATAAAAACGATAAAAGAATCACCAGGCTTTCCTTGAGTGCAAAAGGTCAGCAAATCATTTTTGGTTGTATGCAAACCTTGGATGATATAGAGGATATCCTTTTTCCGCTGAATGCAAAAGAGCAAGAAACTTTATACCATTTATTAAACCGATTGGATGCTTTTCACTCTGAAAAACATCAGGTGAAACAAGTATCTTCTATTATTTCATAAACTGCCTGTTACCTCAATGTAAAACGATCGTTTGTTCCATATCTTCCAATGCAACGCCCTTAGTTTCCGGCATCATCTTCCATACATACAGCAATTGAAGGAACATCATGAATGCAAAGAATCCGAAGATATAAGTACCGGGTACATTGGCGGCAAAGAAAGGAAATACCTGTGCCACCAATGCCGCAAATACCCAGTGAGTAAGGCATCCAAACGAAGTACCGCTGGCACGAACGGAGTTGGGAAATAGTTCTGATAAAAACACCCAAATTACCGCACCTTGTCCAACGGCATGCGCTGCAATAAACAGAAATACATAGTATACGATCATTGTTTTATCTGCTGCATTAAAAGATATCGCTATCAATGTAAGCGATATGATATAACCGATAGAGCCTACATACATCAATAATTTTCGTCCAAACCGATCAATCAAATACCAGCCGGTGATAGTGAATATCAGGTTCACAACACCAATACCTACAGAAGATAACAATGCACCACTTCTTTCAATACCCGCCATTTCGAAAACTTTTGGAGCAAAATAGATGATGGCATTAATACCCGACATTTGATTGAAGAAAGCAATTAGAAAAGCCAATACCAAAGGAGCCATGAATTTTTTGGAGAACAAAGATTCTTTGACCTGTGTCACAGAATTACGAATGGCATCAATCATAGCATCGGTGGCTTCTCCGGTAATGGCCAGTACTTTTTTGGCTGCTTCCGCATCATTTTTATAGAGTACCAACCACCTGGGTGTTTCAGGCGTAAACAACATCATCACGGAAAATAAAAGAGAAGGAATAGCTACTACACCCAACATCCATCTCCAGTCGTTCTCGCCCCCCAATCCTTGTAATAAATAATTGGAAAAATAGGCCAGCAAAATTCCGGCTACTACATTCAATTGAAATGAGATCACCATTCTGCCACGATATTTGGGTGGTGCAATCTCAGAGATATATACAGGTGCCACCACAGAAGATGCACCAATACTCAATCCACTTAAAAAACGAAACACCATAAATGTATATACATCCTGCGCCAATGCAGCTCCAACAGAAGTGACCAGGAATAAAATACCGATCCAGAACAATGTCTTTTTTCTTCCAATACGATTGGCAGGAATATTGCCTAAGGCAGCGCCAAAAACAGTTCCATACAATGCCATGGCAATGGCTGTTCCATGCATCCAGTCGCTCAGGCTCCATAATGATTGAATGGCCTGTTCAGCACCGGAGATAACAGCTACATCCAAGCCAAATAATAATCCACCCAAACCTACTGTAATAGACCATAAGGCAAGCTTCTTATGCATAAGCAGATCAATTGATGATTTAAGATACTATAAAATCATGGTAAGTCGATTTCACAATAGCAAAAAGCAAGATTCAGCATGTATCTATAAAAAAAAGACCCACTATAAAGCAGGCCTGGTTGTTCATTAGGGTTACAAAATTGTTCTATCAAATTTTAATATGGGTATCGGTTTTTCTTTTTACTGAATAGAATGCTATTAGGTCAAAATAACGGTATGTATTTGATTCACTAACAGCTCTTCGATAAGAGATACATAGAAATAGATGAAACATGGAATTCAGTAGATGAAGTAATTAGCAATATTATTTCGCCGGCGTTAGAACAATATTTCTATATTCAATCGGACCATGATCGCCTTGTAACATAATAGGACCCGGTTCTCCTTCTTTGCTATCCAATGCACCGCCTGTAATACCAGGAATAATCTGATCTACGATAATGGCTTTTCCATTCGCCACTACTGTTACCCGGCGACCAATCAGTGTAATATCAAAGCTCTGCCATTCCCCGGGTGCCTTAGCTGTCATTTCATTGGGAGTTAAGAACCCATAAATGCCACCGAAATAGGTGGAAGCAGGTTCTTTACCGGCATTGTCTTCTACCTGCACTTCATATCGTCCGCGCAAATACACGCCGCTATTGCTTCCTGCGGGATAACGAAATTCAATGTGTAATTTAAAATCTGTAAATGTTTGATCAGTGATTAGATTGGTTCCCGATTTAGCAC
>JACVCQ010000026.1 GCA_016741945.1 Chitinophagaceae bacterium | reverse complement strand
GTTGTATATGTCCCAAAATGCAAACACGTGTATCTGCATTGGGAAGTCGTTCTTTGATAACGGCAGCCACTTCATTGCCACCCCCGAAATCATCTCCTTCAGCTACAACGATCAGGTTCACTAGTTTTTTTCTTTTCTCTTTTTCTGATAAAGAAGCTACCAATTCATCGATATCTGTTTTGGTTTCTGGAATCAGAATGTTTTCAGCACCGGTGGCAATACCACTATGTAAAGCAATATAACCTGCGTCTCTACCCATCACTTCTACAATAAAAAGACGGTCATGGGCATCGGCTGTGTCGCGAATTTTATCAATGGCTTCAACAGCAGTATTGACAGCTGTATCAAAACCAATGGTAAAATCACTACCGGCAATATCTTTATCGATAGTGCCCGGAAGGCCAATACAAGGAATATCAAATTCATTGCTGAATTTTTGGGCACCTCTAAAGCTACCATCCCCTCCAATGATCACCAAACCATCGATTCCTCTTTTTTTCAGGTTTTCATAAGCTTTTTGGCGTCCTTCCTTTTCAAAGAATTCTTTGCTTTTGGCAGTTTTTAGAATGGTTCCACCACGCTGAATAATATTAGTAACGGAGCGTGAATCCATTTTGAAAATATCATCTTCAATCATGCCACTATAACCTCTCATAATCCCATACACTTCTAAACCATGATAGATACCTGTTCTAACTACAGCTCTTACGGCAGCATTCATGCCCGGAGAATCCCCTCCAGAGGTCAGAACACCGATTTTTGTTACTTTTTTTTCAGCCATTTTATTTCAGCGATTCAACGTTTAGCGTTAGATGTGACTGACAGACAATTACATACAAATTGTGTATCAATTACACAGAGTTTCAAAAATAAGCATTTGAGGCTAATTGTCCATCCGTATATCTAATTACATTTTAGTAAACTTGTCACATGAAAATTCTTGTTACCGGTGCTAATGGGTTTACAGGTATGCATCTTTGTATAAACCTTGTTAATAAAGGGTTTGATGTATTTGCATTGGGTAGAGGAGATCGTAAGTTACCAATTCTAGATGGATTGTTTTATTATTCTGTGGAACTAACAAGCGTTCGTACACTTTTGAAGATATTTGATCAGGTTTCCCCGGATGTAGTAATTCATACAGCCGCAATGAGCAAACCTGATATTTGTGATTTGAATCGTGAAGACTGTTTACTCAATAATGTTGAAGTTACTCGTTACTTACTTGAAGCCAGTAGACATTTTCCTGTTCATTTCATTTATCTCTCTACCGATTTTATTTTTGGCGAAAATGGGCCTCATAAGGAAGAAGATACTCCCGGACCGCTTAATTTTTATGGAGAAAGTAAATTACAAGCTGAAAAATTGATTCTTCAAACAGAATTGACTACCACAATTATTCGCCCTGTTTTCATTTATGGACCTGTTATTCCACAAATAAGACCTTCTTTTATTCAATGGGTACAACAAAAACTATTAAAAGGGGAGCAGATCAAAGTAGTCACTGATCAATTAAGAACTCCTACTTATGTAATGGATCTTTGTGATGCAATTGCTACTATTTTAATTTTTCAAAAAATCGGCATTTATCATATTGCCGGAAAAGATATCTTGTCGCCTTATGAAATGGCAATAACAGTTGCAAAGGTATTAGATTTGGATGCTGAATTGATAAAGCCTGTTACTTCAGAAACCTTTCCGGAACCGGTACGAAGAGCAAAAAAATCTGGATTGTATATTGATAAGGCAATTCGTGAATTAAATTATACACCGCATTCTTTTGAAGATGCGGTGAAATTGAGTTTTTTAAAAAGATGAAGCATGAGTAAAAGAAAAATTTTATTGGTAATATTTTTATTAATCCTGTTAATGCATTGCCTTAGCATTCAGGTTGAAATGACTCAGATACGAAATATTACCAAAGTGGTACTGGTACCATTATTAATGCTTCACTTATTGATTAATCGATCGCTTCGTATGCTGGGTTATCTTCCTTTGATAGCCTTGCTTTTTTCCTGGATTGGAGATATCCTCCTCCTAGGTGATGAACCTGCATTTTTTCTTTCAGGAATGATTGCATTTGTGATGACACATGTAAGTTATAGTTTTACTTTTCTTAAGATTAAACAAGTAACGCCTAAAGATCGTTCCTACTTTCTTATACCATTCGGTGTATTGCTGCTGTTTAGCTTACTGGTATTCTTTTACCTAAAAGATTATTTGGGAAGTTATTTAATACCGATCCTTTTTTACATGGTCTTTATAAATTTAATGGCAGCATTGGCTATTCATACCCGAGCCAATACAAAAATTCAAACACTTTCGCTTTATACATTCATACCCGGAGCACTCTTATTTGTAGTCAGTGATGCTTTACTCGCCATTAATATGTTTAGGATGCAGCATATTGTATTAGAGGTGTTGGTAATGTTAACATATGGATTGGCACAGTTCTTCATTACACGTGGCTTTCAAAAAACAGCTGAATTCTCTGAATAATTTGATCAGAATGTGTTAGATTGCTGTTACAGCTTCAACACCTGTTTATGGATTGGATAAGAAGAAACATTCTTAATGTATTTTGGGGCATACTTTTTATTCATTGTTTATTCCATGTATTACATCTTCATTTTGTTGGAATTAGTAAGCTATTATTAATTCCATCATTAATGGTTTATCTCTTTACCAGAAAAAAAGAAGAGGTATTAGTAGGTATTAACTTTTTTTACTTAGTAGCTATCTTATTTGCATACATCGGTGATATGCTACTGGTCATTATCAATGATCTGCTCTTTTTACCGGGCATGATTTCTTATATCGTGAATCTGGTTTTCTTATGTATTTATTTTTTGCAATTACAAAAAATAAATGTTAACCGATTATTGAAACCTATATTGGTAATATTACTACTCGGTATAATCGGATATTTTGTGTACGGATTTTTGGGTAACAAATTAAAGCAATTTCAACTACCTGTTTTGGTGTATATGTTTTTTGTAGCCATTACTGCTGCTTTAGCGATGAATACAACCCAGCATCCGCAACTGCATAAAACTGGGTGGTATTTTTTCATTGGTATACTTGTCTTTATAATATCCAATACCATTTTGGTATTGAATCGCTTTCATTTTCTATATCACAATCTATATGTTGCTGTGATGCTGACTTACGGATTGGCGCAATATTTATTAGCGAGGGGAGTAGCATTGGTCAGCAAAAACAGTTCATCATAAAAAATCCCCGATCGAATTCGAACGGGGATTTTTTTATGCTTACGATTTTGCGTTGATGGATTAATAACCCATACCACCCATATCAGGAGCACCTGCATGGCTATGTGGAGCTTCAGGCTTTGGCTTGTCTGCGATCACACATTCTGTGGTTAACAGCATCGCTGCGATAGAAGCTGCATTTTCCAATGCTACGCGGCTTACTTTGGTAGGGTCAATTACACCTGCTTTCAGTAAGTTCTCGAATACTTCTGTACGAGCATTGAAACCAAAGTCAGCTTTACCTTCTTTGATTTTCTGTACTACAATAGAACCTTCGATACCGCTGTTAGCTACAATCTGACGCAGTGGTTCTTCAATCGCTCTTTTCACGATTTGGATACCAGTCTGCTCATCTTCATTAGCACCTTTCAATTTTTCCAATGCTTCTACAGAACGGATATAAGCTACACCACCACCAGGAACGATACCTTCTTCTACAGCAGCGCGAGTTGCATGCAATGCATCATCTACACGATCTTTTTTCTCTTTCATTTCTACTTCAGTTGCCGCACCTACATACAATACTGCTACACCACCACTTAACTTAGCCAAACGCTCTTGTAGTTTTTCACGATCATAGTCAGAAGTGGTATTTTCGATCTGAGCTTTGATCTGGTTCACACGTGCAATGATATCAGCTTTTTTACCTTTACCGCCTACGATAGTAGTGTTGTCTTTATCAATAGTTACAGAAGCTGCTTGACCTAAATAAGAGATATCAGCATTCTCCAATTTGAAACCTTGCTCTTCACTCACTACAGTACCTGCAGTAAGGATAGCGATATCAGTCAACATTTCTTTTCTACGGTCACCGAAACCAGGAGCTTTAACGGCAGCCACTTTCAGGGTGCCACGTAATTTATTTACAACTAATGTTGCCAATGCTTCACCTTCTAGGTCTTCAGCAATGATCAACAATGGACGACCACTCTGAGCCACTTTTTCAAGGATGTGAAGAATATCTTTCATAGCGCTGATCTTTTTGTCGTAGATCAGGATATATGGATCCTGTAATTCAGCTTCCATTTTCTCGCTATTGGTCACAAAGTATGGAGAAATATAACCACGATCGAATTGCATACCTTCTACCACATCTACTGTAGTATCAGTACCTTTTGCTTCTTCAACAGTGATCACACCTTCTTTACCTACTTTAGCCATTGCAGTAGCAATGAGCTTTCCGATTTCACTATCGCTATTCGCAGAGATAGTAGCTACTTGCTCAATTTTCTTAGTGTCGTTACCAACAGCTTGAGATTGAGATTTCAGGTTGTCTACTACTTTAGCAACTGCTTTATCGATACCACGCTTCAGATCCATTGGATTGGCACCTGCAGCAACGTTTTTCAAACCTTCACCGATAATTGCTTGAGCAAGAACAGTAGCGGTAGTGGTACCGTCACCTGCAATGTCTGCAGTCTTAGAAGCTACTTCTTTCACCATTTGAGCACCCATGTTCTCAATAGCATCTTCCAGTTCAATTTCTTTTGCTACAGTAACACCATCTTTTGTTACAGAAGGAGCACCGAATTTTTTCTCAATTACCACGTTGCGACCTTTTGGTCCGAGGGTAACTTTTACTGCATTTGCAAGGGTATCGACACCCTTCTTCATTTTATTTCTTGCTTCGATGTCGAAGAATATTTGTTTTGCCATGTTTTTTGAATTTGAAAATTTGAAAATTTAATAATTTGAAAATTGTCGCAATCTCAAATTAAACAATCGCTAAAAGGTCACTTTCGCGCATGATTAACAAATCCTGACCTTCGATTTGAATCTCAGTTCCTGCATACTTACCATACAATACCGTATCGCCTACTTTTACAGTCATAGGCTCATCTTTTTTACCATTTCCGGCAGCAACGATGGTTCCACGTTGGGGTTTTTCTTTTGCGGTGTCAGGGATAATAATTCCGCCGGCAGTTTTTTCTTCAGCAGCGGCCGGCTTAACAATTACTCTGTCATGCAGACGATTAACGTTGAGTTTCTTAGCCATACGTTATTGGTTTTAATTTATAAGGTTTAAAATCTGATTCCATTTCATCGAGAATTATGCCATGAGCAGTGAATAGGTCAAAATTTCAGTTTTAGCCTGTTTTTGAGCTCCGGAAAGCCTTTCTCTGTCAGAACGGGCGGCAAAGATGCACTAAGTTTCCCGTTAGCTGTGTCAAATTTTCATTTCTGACCACGAATTAAAAAAAATACAGATTCCCGCAATCCAACCCTTTCCTGTTCCCGTAAATGTCATTAAATCGTCAGATTATGAAACTGATTAAAAAATTGACCAAGGCTTTATTGATTACCTGTCTGGTTTTATTTGCCAGCCTTTTTATTTATGCCAACTGGAATCAACCCAGTTTGGGCGAAAAAGTGTACATGGAAAATCCTACCCAAATCGTTGTCATGACTCTACCTGAAAATTTCACGGAAAAGGATTCTGCTGCCGTGGATCGCTTTCTTTCCGCTCAGAATGGGGTATACTCTTCTGTTATCAGCAGGAATAGTCAGACCCTCTGCATCACTTTTGACCCTCGTGAAACCAATAGAAGTAGTATGATCGAAACCATGTCTGCATATAACACTTCTATCCGTGAAAGGGCGCCACTCAGCAATAGGGCCGAATGTCCGGTAAACCTGAATGCATTTCGTAAAATCACTTATGCCCTGAATGTGCGGAAATAATTCTTTAAATCTTTAACCAATTAAATCAAATAGCGATGAAAAAGAGCCTCGTACGTATGTCGGCCCTTGCACTCTGTGCAGCCATGTTATTCACTGCATGTAAAAAAGATGATGCGCCTCCGGCTAATACAGGAAGCGAACTGTACAAGCGATTAGGCAGTAATGCCGGTATCAAAAAAGTAGTAGATGACTTTATCGGTATCGTTGTTGCTGATAATGTAATCAATGGCTTTTTTGCAAATACTGCTAAATCACAAGAGCGTGTAGATGATTTGAAAATGCACCTCGTGAATCAAATCGGAGAAGCGGTAGGTGGACCAGAAAAGTACACAGGTTTATCCATGAAGGCGGCTCACGTTGGACTGGGTATTAAGGATGTACATTTCAATGCATTGGTAAACGATCTTGTTGCCGCATTGAAAAAGAACAATGTAAGCGATGCTGATATCAATACCATTGGTGGAGCACTTTCCCCAATGAGAAAAGATATCGTTGAGCCATAATCCGACAGGGTTATTCATCATAGGTTGTATCAAGGTTAGACCCGTCCGTTCCCGGATGGGTTTTTCATTTTGAACGGGTCTTATTTATCAATACCTTTGCCGCTTCCAACAAGTTCTTACCAGATGATTAGTAGAAGAAATATCCGTGTGAAAGTAATGCAGCTGCTTTATATGATGGAAGCTGCAGAGACGAGTGTAACAAGACAAAAACCAGAGATTGAATTGAAAAAACAATTCGATCAAACAACAGCACTGTTTGTTTATTTACTTTATTTTATCGTTGAAGTAGCCCGTTATGCTGAAACGCATGCCGTGAAAGGGGCATCTAAAAATTTACCCAGTTCTGCAGACCTGAATATCAATACTAAGATTGCAGGCAATGAATTATTGTGGACAATGTTAGAGAGTGCTACTTTTCAGAAAGCATTGGAAATTCATACACCCTCAAAACTATTAGATCAGGATTTGATCCGTAGAACATACACTGAATTAATAGCATTGCCTCAATACTTGGAATATATTAGTCTTCCAAATCGGGAAAAAGGAAAAGAGAAAGAGATCATCAAGGTCATATTTACACATCTCATGCTGCCTAATGAATCTTTTATTAGTCATGTTGAAGAGCATTTTAATAATTGGGACGATGATGCAGAAATGATGGAACAACTGGTATTGAATTATTTTCAAAAGCCATCCAGCTATAACTTGCAAGAGATGGTGAGTCAGGAAAAATGGCAGTTTGCCAAATCATTATTACTGACCAGTATTGAAAAGAAAGAGGTGGCTACCGAACTCATTAAACCCAAATTGAAAAACTGGGATGCAGAAAGAATTGCACAATTGGATATGATATTGATGAGAATGGGTGTTTGTGAATTGTTGTATTTTGAAACCATTCCCACTAAAGTTACCATCAATGAATATATAGATTTGGCTAAGGAATACAGTACACAACAAAGCGGACAATTTGTAAATGGCATTCTAGATAATATTCATAAAGAATTGACCGATGCCGGTAAAATTCAAAAAATCAGTTACAAAAAGTAAGATCGCTATGAAAAGAGTTTCATTTCTGTTCTTTTTTGTTACAAATATTTTTCTTCTATCTTGTGCGGGGCCTGATAATACGACACCTCCGGCGAATTCTCATCTGGCGGATACTGCTAATTTTACTACCATTCAATGGTTAGATTCGATTGTAGATTTCGGTACCATTACGCAAGGTGAAAAAATCAGATTACAGTTTAAGTTTAAGAATACGGGTCAAAAACCTTTGTTTATTACCAATGTAAGAGCCGGTTGCGGGTGTACAGTTCCTAGTTATACGAAAGAAGCAGTAGCTCCCGGTGCTACAGGAGAAGTAACAGCTGAGTTCGATACCAATCGCTCGGCTGCTGGTAATATTCATAAAAATGTGGTGGTACATACGAATACCTCTAATGGAAACGAACACAACCTTATCTTTACTGGAAAAGTAAAAGAAGTCAAAGTCAACTAATATCTTTTATCACTTAAATAAATCGCAATGTTTTATCTAAATTCAGTATTACTTGCCGCTAATGGACAGCAGGGCGGAGGTATGGTTCAATTGGTGATGATGGGAGCCATCATTCTAGTATTTTGGTTATTCATGATTCGTCCACAAGCTAAAAAAGCAAAAGAGCAAAAGAAGTTTGTTGATAATATGCAAAAAGGCGACAAGATTGTTACCATAGCGGGTATTCATGGTGTAATCAATAAGATCAATGAAGATGGAACCATACAACTGGAAGTGAGTCCAGGTAGTTACCTAAAGATTGAAAAATCTTCTGTTAGTATGGAATGGAGTGCTGCTTTAAATAAAGCTGCCGATAAAAAATAATTTCCACTGAAATTCTACTAAATTCAAGGTTCGGAACAGACAGATGTTTCGAACCTTCTTTTTTATGCTTAAGATTGGGATCACTGGTGGTATTGGCAGCGGTAAATCTATCGTTTCAAGTATTTTCAAAGTACTGGGGATTCCCGTATTTGATGCAGATACCTATGCGAAAAACATCATGCAAACAGATGATGAACTGAAAGCTGCTGTGATTGATTTATTTGGGGAAGCATCTTATCAGCATGGTCAACTCAACAGGAAATATATAGCAGAGATCGTTTTTAAAGATCCTATACAACTTGAAAAACTCAATGCATTGGTGCATCCTGCTACAATCAAAGCAGGTGAGGAGTGGGCTGCTAGACAAAATAGCCCGTACACCATCAAAGAAGCAGCTTTGTTTTTTGAATCAGGCTCTGCTGAAGGAATGGATTATATCATTGGCGTGTATGCACCACAACATATTCGCATCAATCGTGTAATGCAGCGCGATGGGGTAAGTCGCGAAGAGGTATTGGCCAGAATGAAAAGACAGATTCAGGAAGAAGTAAAAATGCGTCTTTGCGATTATGTGGTGATGAACGATGATCAGCGATTATTGATCCCGCAGATATTACAATTACACGATAAATTTATACTTGAATCCAAACAGCAAACGCATGAATAAAGTTAATGTAATAGAAAAATTTGCACAGATAGATGGATATTGGAATCCGGCAGTAGTAGGTGCGTTGAATGGACAAGAAGTAAAGATTGTGAAGTTCAAAGGACCTTTTACTTGGCATCATCATGATCATGAAGATGAATTATTTTATGTTGTGAAAGGAAGTTTTATTATGGAATTGCGTGATAAAAATATTGAATTAAATACAGGTGATTTTCTGATTGTACCGAAAGGTGTTGAACACCGACCGAATGCTGCAGAAGAAGTTTGGGTAATGTTATTTGAGCCAGCATCTATGTTGAATACAGGAAATGTAGTAAACGAGTTTACTAAAAAAACTTTGAAACATTTATGATAGCAGCTACACCAGCGCCTCCTTATTATGCGGTGATTTTTACCAATCAATTGACTTCTCATACCGAAGGCTATGAAGCCATGGCGCAGCGAATGGCCGAGCTAGCCATGATACAAAAAGGTTATTTGGGTTATGAGTCTGTCCGTAATGGATTAGGAATTACCATTTCGTATTGGGAAAGTCTGGATGATATCCGAAATTGGAAAGCCAATGCCGAACATATCATCGCCCAAGAAATGGGGAGAGATATTTGGTATAAGTACTATAAAACACGAATTTGCAAAGTAGAGAGAGACTACGGTTATGAGCAAAATCCATAAGTCGTTCTGCCCCTAATCCCTGAATTTATGATTGCAGCCCCCATCCCTGTAAGTGAACAGGAACGATTACAGGAACTGATGCGTTATGAAGTATTGTATACACAATATGAAGAAGATTTTGATCAGATTGTTCAATTAGCTTCAGCTATTTGTAAAACTCCTATTTCTACTATAACCTTATTGGATTATAAAAAACAATGGTTTAAGGCGAAAATTGGCATCGACAATTCAGAGGGAGATCGTGATATATCTTTTTGTGGGCATGCAATTGCACAAGATCAATCTATTATGATCGTAAATGATGCATTAGAAGACCAACGCTTCATTGATAATCCATTGGTTTTGGGAGAGCCAAATATTCGTTTTTATGCCGGTTTCCCATTGGTTAGTCCGTCTGGATATAAATTGGGTACTTTATGTGTTATTGACAATGTCCCTCGTTCTTTAACCACAGAACAGGAATTGACTTTACAAATACTCGGAAATCAAGTCGTAAAGTTGTTTGAGTTGCGTTTACGTAACAAAGAAGCAGAAGTCAGGAACCAACTGATCGAAGATCAAAAAAAACAATTGGAGGAATCAACATCGGTTCAGAGTAAAATTATTTCAATCATTGCTCATGATGTACGTGGACCTGTTACATCTCTAAAAACCATGATTGAGTTAACAAAGGCTAAGAGTTTAACAGAATCCGAAACGGCTCAGTTGTTTGATATGCTGGACAAACAATTAGATGGAACATTAGATATGTTAACCAACCTTGTAGATTGGGGAAGCATGTTATTAAGGAAAGGGAAATTGTCTATTACATCTGTAAATGTATCTATGGTTGTAGAAAAAATCATTAAGAACCTTTCTCCTATGCTACAACTCAAAAACAATCATTTTCAGAATCTGGTACCTACTACGTTTTCCGTCATGGCAGATGAAAATACACTTCGGTTTATTTTGCGGAATTTGATTAGCAATGCAAATAAATTCACCAGTGAAGGCCTAATTACTGTAGACATTCATCCAAATAAACGTCATGACTACATATCTATTCTTGTTACTGATAACGGATGTGGAATGTCACCGGAAATTCAACAACAGCTATTCAATCCTGCGAAAAGACATAGTCGTGAAGGTACGCATAAGGAAAAAGGTAGTGGCTTAGGATTGCTTCTTGCAAAAGAGTTTGCTGAAGCGATGCAAGCATCAATCAGTGTGAAGAGTGAACAAGGGGAAGGTACTAGTTTTAGTATTACGTTACCGGTTGCTATCTGATATCTCTCTATTAAAAAAGCTCGGAAACATAAGTCCGAGCTTTTTTTAATGCTTGTCTTTTGAAACTTTATTCTTGAAAACATTACTTTTTATTCACCACTTCCTCAATCACTTTACCTATTGCTCCATTGGGCATTTGAATGCTTAGCATGGCTGCAAGTGTTACGGCTATATCAGTCATATATCTTTCTTGATAGCTCTTGCCGGGTTTAATATTCCAGCCAAACCAGAGTAAGGGAATATGTGCATCATAAGGATTCCAAACACTATGGTCAGTACCTTTCCAATTTTCTTTAAACCAATTGGGTTTGGGTATGACTTGTAGATCTGCACTTCGATACGGATAATATCCATTGATTAATCTTTCACGAATGGTTGCCTGAAGATTCGACTCGCCTAATTCTTCTTTATCCACAACACGATAAATGCCTTCTTCTTTTTCCATCTCATGAATAATGAATGATTTGATATCTTCCTTATCAAGACCCAAAGAATCCATTTCTTTATGGTTTAATGCCAAGTTATAATAGGTAGAGTTGATGATGCCATTTTTTACTTTATATTTCTGCAATAGTTGGTCATTCACTTTCTTCACAAGATTACCCAATGCAATCGATCCTCCCGGATGATTATTTTCTTTTAAAAAGCCCGGTACATGCGCTGCGCCATGGTCTGCAGTCAAGAATAATACATAATTGTTCTTGCCTACATGTGCATCCAGAAAATTCAGAAATTGTTCAATGTCTTGATCTAACCTAAGATAGGTATCTTCAATTTCAACGGAATTAGGCCCAAAACTATGACCGGAATAATCGGGGGAAGAAATACTGACTGCTAGAAAATCAGTTTCTTTATTTTTTCCCATCTGTTCATGAATAGCGGCAGCTTTTGCCATTTCAAAAGTATAAGTAGCAGCTTGAGGAAGAAAAGGAAGTTTGTAATAGTCTTTTCCGATATAACCACTCATGTCATACGGGAATGTATTTTTCGGACCAATTTCTGTACGCTCATACTCCTTTGCATCAGCTGAGCTTTGTATGTATGTATCAATTGGATATAATGTTTTCCATCCTTCTTTGTAGTAAGTGTCTGGTAACTTTCTTGCATTAAAATCCTTTACCCATTGTGGAAGATCTTTCATGTAATAGGTGCTGCTAATAAAGATCCCTTTTGACTCATCATACCAATAAGCCGCATTGGCGGAATGTCCTGCCGGTAAAATGGCGCCACGATCTTTGATTGAAATTCCAATCACTTTACTTCTAAAGTTTGTTGCAAGTCTCAATTCATCAGTTATAGTATTAGCAACCATGTTTCTTGGACTCATCTCACCGTCTCTGCTATCAGAGCCGACTGTTGTAACCGTCTTGTCTTCTGCACAATACATCCTACGCTGTAGTTTTGCATCCCACCAATCATTACCCGTTATGCCATGGATGGCAGGAACCGTGCCTGAATACACCGATGCATGTCCGCATCCCGTGGCTGTGGGTGTATACGGAATGAAGGTATTCTCACAACTGAACCCTTGGTTGAGTAGGCGATTAAATCCATTTTTTCCATACCGATTTTGATACCTGTACAGGTAATCCCAACGCATCTGATCCACCATTAGACCCACTACCAGCTTGGGTCTGACAATCGCTTGTCGGGTATTTGTTGATAGACTTTTCTGGGTAAAAGCCTGTAAAATCAGAAGATTCAGGCAGCATACCAATAACAAATTCTTGTTCATTTTGAGTTTCTTTAATGTAAAGCAGGGGTGAAGATAGGACAAGGTGAATAAATGCGCTTGCCCCTTCAAGCCGAAAAGGTTAGTTTTGCGCAAATTTTGAACCAAAGTAATAATTTAATAATATGGCAGGCATCTTTGAAAAGCTGGTTAAGAATTATGGGCCGATAGGTCAGCACCGTGAGCGTGCACATGGATATTTTGCTTTCCCAAAATTGGAAGGTGAGATCGGTAGCAGAATGATTTTCAGAGGAAAAGAAATGATCGTTTGGAGTTTGAACAATTATCTCGGACTGGCCAATCATCCTGAGATCCGTAAAACAGATGCTGAAGCTTCACAACAATTTGGTCTGGCTTTGCCGATGGGAGCACGAATGATGAGTGGAAACAGTAATTACCATGAACAACTGGAAAAAGAGT